>CAYMZV010000028.1:0-24846 GCA_964394965.1 uncultured Chryseobacterium sp. | reverse complement strand
GCCGGTGGGTGTGAATTCTGAAATTGTGCAAGATGGAATGAATGGATTCCTTCCGGAAAAAACGGAAGAATGGGTACAACGGATAGAGGAGTTGATTGCTTCGCCGGAGTTGCGGAAAAAAATAGGTGATGCAGGAATGAAAACGGTGGAGGAAAATTATTCGACGAATGCCTGGAAGAAAAAATATGTTTCCCTGTTTGAGAAATTGATCGCTGACAATTCGAAAACTTGAATTTTCAATCGGAATAATTCACTGTTACGGCGAAGGATATTCGACCCGCAAATTTTCAAACCTTCGAATTATTACTCTCATTTTAATGTTAAATTTGCTTTCCAACTGAAAAAACATGAGCGACACACTTACAATGAAAAACACAGCGTTGACAGACAAGCACATCATGCTTGGCGCGAAGATGGTTCCGTTTGCCGGATACAACATGCCGGTTTCCTATGCAGGATTGAATGAAGAACATGCGACCGTGAGGAATGGCGTTGGTGTTTTTGACGTTTCGCACATGGGAGAGTTCATTCTCAAGGGCGAGAAAGTATTGGATTTGATTCAGTATGTGACTACAAATGATGCGTCGCAATTGTATGATGGTCGTGTGCAATATTCCTGTTTGCCCAATGGGAAAGGTGGAATCGTGGACGATCTTTTGGTTTACCGTTTGCATGAAAATACATACATGCTGGTGGTGAATGCGTCGAACATGGAGAAAGACTGGAACTGGATTTCCAAGCACAATACTTTCGGTGTCGAGATGAAAAACATTTCCGACAAAACCTCTTTGCTCGCCGTGCAAGGACCGAATGCAATGAAAACATTGCAGAAACTGACGGACATCAACCTGAGTGAAATTCCCTATTATCATTTCAAGAAAGGAACGTTTGCAGGCGAAGAGAATATCCTGATTTCAAATACGGGTTATACAGGTGCCGGCGGATTCGAAATTTATTTCAACAATGAATTGGCCGACAAGATTTGGGATGCCATTTTCGAAGCGGGAAAAGAATTCGGAATCAAACCGATCGGTCTCGGTGCACGCGATACACTTCGTCTGGAAATGGGATTTTGCCTTTATGGAAATGATATTGACGACACCACTTCACCGATTGAGGCGGGATTGGGTTGGGTGACAAAATTCAACAAGGATTTTATCGACAAACAATTCCTTCTCGAGCAAAAGGAAAAAGGCGTTTCAAAAAAACTGGTCGGATTTGAAATCCTCGACCGTGGAATAGGCCACCATGATTATGAAATTACGGATGAAGCTGGAAATATAATCGGTCGCGTCACATCAGGAACACAATCACCTTCGCTGCAAAAGGCAATCGGAATGGGATATGTGAAAACGGAATTCTCAAAACCCGATACTGAAATTTTCATCAAGGTCCGTGACAAATTATTGAAGGCGAAAGTGGTGAAGATTCCATTCCTTAAAAAGTAGCCGCAGATTATTCAGATTTTCACAGATTGATTTTCCCAGTGTCTCCGTGGCAAAATAAAATATGAGTGAAGTTCCTGCGATCAGAATAGATGCTTGCTTTTCCCCGATGCTTTACCCTGTTTACAAGGATGAGGAAAGTATCGTTGTGATCATTGACATTCTGCGTGCGACTTCGGCAATTTGCACGGCCTTTCATTTTGGTGCGGCTAAAATAATTCCCGTTGCAACAGTGGAAGAGGCGAAGGCTTACAAGGAAAAGGGGATGTTGGCCGGCGCAGAAAGAAATGCAATCAAGATCGACGGATTCGATTTCGGAAATTCTCCCTTCGATTATATGGGAGAAAATATTGTCGGGAAAACAATTGCGTTGACGACAACGAATGGAACACAGGCAATCGAGGCGGCGAAGCATGCACATAAGGTTGTGGTGGGTGCATTCACAAACATCACGGCACTTTGCGATTGGCTCGTTTCCGAAAAAAGGGGTATTCTGCTTTTGTGTTCCGGGTGGAAAAACAGATTCAATCTGGAGGATTCGCTTTTCGCCGGGGCAATGACGGAAGAATTGATGAAACGAAATCCGGATTATAAATTGGGGGATGCCTGCTTGGCTTTGCAGTATCTCTATCAGATGGGAAAGAAAAATCCGATCAAATTTCTTGGACATGCGTCACACAAACAGCGTCTGTCGAAATTGAATTTGAAAGAGGACATCCGTTATTGTTTGCAGCCCGACTTGACGGATGCAATTCCTGTTCTTGAGAATGGAGTATTGGTGAAAATGAAGTTTTGAGTTCGGGTCATGAGAACTTACTTTTAATTTGTCGTTATCTCCGATACAAAGACTTCCAACTAATAACCGATTCACTAACTTCGTATCATGCGTCGCATTTTACAGACCACTTTCATTCTTTCCCTTGCAATCATCTCCGTACTTTTTATTCTCCCGAAAGAAGAGGCGCAGTCGTGGGGATTTTATGGACACAAAAAAATAAACCGGATGGCGGTTTTCACATTGCCTCCTGCCATGTTCGGTTTTTACAAAAAACACATTGAATACATTACTGCACATGCCGTTGATCCGGATATGCGCAGGTACGCCGTTGCCGAGGAAGCGCCGCGACATTATATTGATATCGACCATTACGGACCGAATTGTTTTGACAGTGTTCCGCGGTACTGGAAAAAAGCCGTTGCCAAATATTCCGAAGATACCTTGAATGCATACGGAATTGTTCCTTGGTGGATAGACATGATGACCTATCGCCTGACGCAAGCTTTCAAGGATGGGGATGTGGATAAGATTCTGCGCATTTCCGCTGAGCTCGGGCATTATGTCGGTGACTCCAATGTTCCTCTTCACACCACTGAAAATTATAATGGACAATTTACCAATCAGGTTGGCATTCATGGATTTTGGGAATCTTCCGTTCCTGAGTTGCTGGGTGACAATTACGATTATTTTGTTGGGCGCGCCTTTTATGTGGATTCGCCCATCAACTTGGCATGGGAAACGGTAAAGGTCAGTCACAGCGAAGTGGATTCTGTCTTGAAATTGGAAGCGCAATTGAATGCATCTACACCGGCCGATAAAAAATATGCGTTTGTCAACCGGGGCAATACAACCGTTAAAACCTATAGTGAAGATTATACGATTGCCTATTCCAATCTGCTTAACGGAATGGTGGAACGGAGAATGCGCAATGCAATTCTGATGGTCGGCAGTTTATGGTATACCGCATGGGTGAATGCCGGCCAGCCTGACCTTACAAAACTCGAGGATAAAGAGGTGAGTGATTCTGCAAAAAAAGCCCAGGATGCAGAGGAATATCTTTGGAAAACCGGTAAAGTTAAACCGAAAGGGCATGAGGAATAATGGCATCTTGTTAAAAAAAACAAATACTGTAGCTACTTTCATTTTGTGTGTTACTTTTACCGTTCGTAAAATCGCCCCATGTCATCGTCTATGAAATTGATTCTTTTTGTTTTTCTTCCTGTTTTCTCCCTGATATTTTTTCAGGTAGAGCAAGGGAGGATTGGAAAAGCGAATCATAAGTCCGGTTACTATGAGGATCAGGGAGATGTTTCTTCCGATTCGGATGACGATACGATTTCAATAAATTCATGTGACGATGATGCCGATGATTTTTCCGAATCCATCATTCGCCTATTGCCGGTTGCAACGTCCCCCACTTTTTCCACAGCGGAAGTCCTTTATCATTCCACGTATATCACCCCTACATCACGCCAGATTTTCTATCGTGATGTCTCTCCGAGTTTTCTGAGAGTTTTCAGGATTTAGATATGTTCCGCAACATCTTCGTGTTGTTGCGTAAATTCGCCCTGTCAAAAAATCCATTTCAAAAATTTATATGAATCGTCATCTCCTGTTGAAGGGGTTGTTCTTCATTCCGGCATTATTCATTGCGCTGGAATCTTTTGGAACGCCTGTTGTTTCTGCACCAACGGACACTGTTGTGTTAACCGTTCCTGCTGCTGAACAGCGTCTTGTAAGTCAGAGCCTGATGTTGCTTGCAACCAGATACAATGTGGACATCGCGAAATCCGAAGTCACACAGGCGAAGGCATGGTACAATCCCAACATCGTTTACACACAGGACTTGCACGATCCGAGTACAGGAAAATGGTTTGACAATGCATACCCGACAAGTGAAGTCGATGTTCAGATTCACGAATTGTTTTCCATTGCGGGCCGACATATCAATGCGGTACGTTTGGCTGAAATTGATGTGCAGCGCAACCAATTGTCATTTGATGATTTGACACGTTCCCTGAAATTTGAAATGTATAATGACATTGCCAATCTGTTTCAGGCGCAGCAGACCAAAGATCTTTTTGTAGTGGAGCTTGCTTCGCTTGACAAGGTAATTTCAGCTTATGAGGAAGAATTGAAATTGGGTGCTGCTGCCGGAAATGATTTGATCCGCCTGAAAGCTGAAAAGCAATCAACCATAACCGATAGACTTGCGAATTATCAAAATATTGAGGATTTGGAATCGCAAATCCGGGTTCTGCTTGGATTCAAGGAAAACGTATGGATCAAAATTGTGAACATCCCCCTTCCTTCCGGAAATGTTCCTGTACTTGACAGTTTGCTCGGCTTTTCCATGAAGCGTCCCGATGTCCAATTGGCATCGACCGATGTGAAATGGAATCAGCAAAATCTGAAGTTGCAAAAATCAATTGGAGCTCCGGATTTTGTTTTGGGAACCGAATATGATCGCCGAAGCAGTTATGTCAATGATTTATGGTTGATAAATGGTGGGATTGACATTCCGATTTTCAATCGCAACCAGGGAAATATTCGCGCGGCGAAATTTGCCGTCACACAATCACAATATTATGATACGCTGCAACAACAGACCGCGCAATCGGAAGTTGTTTCAGCCTATGGACAATTCATTCGCATCAAACAGGTGCGTGACAGTGTGAATGCCCAGCCGGGGGTAATCAGTGCGAATGGTCCGGCCGATAATGGAAGTTATTCCAAAGATCTTGACGTAATGTTTCTCAATGCAGTCAGCAATTTCAGTCAGCGTCGGATCAGTTTGCTTGAATTCTTGGATCAGCTGCGTACGTATGATGATGCGCGCCGCGACTTGATTACACTCGATTCGGATTATTTCATCGCTGCCCAACAACTCAACTATGTCACCGGTACAACATCGGTCCGTTAATGCCAAAAGATAAATGAAAAACCGCCCAACTTCAATACCATGATATTATCACTGACATCAATAATAATATTTACAGTTTTATGCCTTATAGGCAGGACAGCCAACCTCCTTTCAATGGGTTCTAACGACTTCAACCTCATTATCGACGGGGCGGTTGTAATGGTGGGAGAAGTCTTTGCAGCTTTTTGTTGCAAGACCCATGAAAGGGGGACGGCTGTCCTTAATTTAATTTGTTTTTAATTTGCTTTTAATTTTGCTTTAATCCATGCAAAAATAACCGAATAGATTATTTGCTCAACGCAATTCGGGAAACCTGCAAAAAAAATTCATCATTACGACCATCTCACTCAGTAAAACAAATATGAAAACGATTCCATTCTTTGCGCTCATTGCTCTTTTCGCCGCCTCAGCCTGCAAGCCAAAAGAAGATGCCGATTTAGCCCCGACTGAAGTTTCCAACATGGTTACGCTGACGGATGATCAGATGAAGAATATAAGTTTTGATACCGCTAAAATGATCGGGGAAGAGGAAAACCTCACCCTGACAGGAAAGATTTCATTCGATGAAAGCAAAGTCGAGAGGATTTTCCCGCTCGTCGGGGGAAATGTTGAAAAGGTAATGGTCTCACTTGGCGATTATGTTCACAAGGGACAAGTACTCGCCGTTATCCGCAGTACTGAAATCAATGACTTGCAAAGCCAATATGCCGTTGCGCAAAACACGGAAAATGTGGCGAAAAAAAACCTGGATATTGCAGAGGAACTTTTCAAGACATCCACCTATTCGGAAGTGCAGGTGAATGCCGCACGGCACGATTACAACAGTGCGGAATCGGAGGTGAAGAGACTGCAACAGGCACTTTCAGTTTATGGGGCCAATGCAACTTCAGGTGATGCGCTTTATGATGTGGTGGCACCGATAGACGGCTATGTGGTGGAAAAAAACATCAATGAAAATATGGATATACGTTCCGACAACGGAGCAAATATTTTTACCGTTTCCGAATTGAATACCGTTTGGGTATTGGCCAATGTTTATGAAAATGACCTTTCAAAAGTCACTGCCGGCGAACCGGTTGAAATAAAAACCATCGCTTATCCCGACACCGTTTTCAAAGGAACGATTCAACACGTTGATATGGTGCTTGACTCCGCCTCGAAAGTTGCACGTGCACGTATCATACTCGATAACAGCAAGGGTTTGCTCCGCCCCGAAATGTTTGCGGAAGTGAAAGTCCATATTGCACTTCCAACCCAAAAAGTGAGTGTCGCCATTGCGTGTGTGGTATTCCAGAACAGTGCAAACTATGTCGTAGTCCACAAATCGGGAAACACATTTGAAAAACGGCTTGTCAAGATAGGTGATACCAGCAGCACAGGAAGAGTATACATTCTGGACGGTGTACAGCCCGGTGAAATTCTGATCGCCAAAGGCAGTCTTTACGTTGCCAATAATTAATTAACCAATTACAACGGCCATCTTATGGACAAGCTGCTGAACAGCCTTATAACATTTTCACTCAGGAATAAGTTCTTTATTCTTTTTGCCACTGCGGCATTGGGAGTAATCGGTTATGTATGTTATGCCAATACACCAATCGAAACTTTTCCCGATGTAACCAATACACAGATCATCATCATCACGCAATGGCCGGGAAGAAGTGCCGAAGAGGTTGAGAAATTTGTTACGATTCCCCTGGAAACGGTTTTCAATTCGGTTCAAAGCAAATCCAGTCTCAGAACGACTTCTGCATTTGGCTTGTCTTACATCCGTCTCATTTTTGATGATGGTGTGGATGATGCATTTGCACGACAGCAAGTTATTTCCCGTATAGGAAATGTCGATTTGCCGGATGGCGTGAAGCCTGAAGTGGAACCGCCTTACGGACCTACGGATGAAATTTACCGTTACACACTGAAGAGTAAAACAAAATCGCTTACCGAACTCACGGCAATCCAGGATTGGGTTTTGGACCGTCAATTCAAATCTGTTCCGGGCGTTGCCGATGTGAATTGCTTCGGAGGTGCCGAGCGTATTTATGAAGTCAGTGTCAATCCTGATTTGCTTGCAAAATATGGCATGACTTCACTCGACGTTTACAATGCAATTCAAAAAAGCAATGTGAATGTTGGCGGTGATGTCATTGAGCGGAATGGGCAAGCGTATATTGTTCGCGGTATCGGTTTGTTGCAGAGCATCGATGATATCAATAATGTCATCGTTTCCAATATCAGGGGAGTTCCCATTCTGGTAAAAAATATCGGGACGGTTGTTGAATCAAATGCTCCGCGACTCGGTCAAGTGAGCCGTGATTTGGATCAACCCGATGTTGTGGAGGGAATTGTCGTCATGCGCAAAGGGGAAAATCCTGCAGAGGTTCTGACGCGTATTCGTGACAAAGTAAAAGATCTCAATGAAAATGTCCTTCCTTCCGACGTGAAAATCGATGTGTTCTACGATCGTACGAACCTCATGGATTTCTGTACGGAAACCGTAATTCATAATCTGCTTGAAGGAATTGTGCTTGTTACGGTTATCGTTCTTCTTTTCATGGCGGATTGGAGAACGACCCTGATCGTTTCCATCATCATTCCTTTGGCACTTTTGTTTGCGTTCATGTGCATGCGGATAAAAGGAATGAATGCGAATCTTTTGTCGATGGGTGCAGTTGATTTCGGAATTATCATCGATGGGGCGGTCGTGATGGTCGAGGGACTCTTTGTCGTGCTCGATCATAAGGCAAAAGAGGTGGGAATGGAAAAATTCAACCGTCTTGCGAAACTCGGATTGTTCCGCAAGACAGGAACTGAAATGGGTAAAGCGATTTTCTTCTCCAAGCTTATCATTCTCATGTGTCTCGTTCCAATTTTCGCTTTTCAGAAAGTGGAAGGAAAGATGTTTTCCCCATTGGCATGGACACTTGGTTTTGCCCTTCTCGGTGCGTTGATTTATACGTTGACATTGGTTCCCGCCTTGTCCAGCATGTTGTTGAGAAAGAATGTAAAGGAGAAACACAATCCGATTGTCAGCTTTTTCGAGAATGGAATCAGACGAATGTTTACGTGGGTTTTCAATCACCGTAAAACAAGCTTGATCGTTGCCTTTTCCATCATGGCAATTGTATTTTGGTCTTCGCGTTTTCTCGGTACGGAATTTTTGCCTGCGCTCGATGAGGGAGCCTTGTGGGTGGAAGCCGAACTTCCGATGAGTGTTTCGTTGCCTGAAGCGGAAAGGACAAGTCATTGGATGCAGGAAATATTGCACACATTCCCGGAAGTGAAACAAACACTTTCGCAAGTGGGCCGTACGAATGACGGAACGGATCCGAAAGGATTTTACAATGTCCAGATTCAAGTTGACCTTAAAAGGAAAAATGAGTGGAGAGCAGGGCTTACCGGCGATCAATTGATCGATCAAATGGATCAGAAATTCAAGGGACTGCCCGGTATCGTTTTCAATTATTCACAACCGATCCGCGACAATATTGAAGAAGCGGTTGCCGGTGTGAATGCCGCCCTTGCCGTGAAAATCTATGGTTCCGATTTCCATGAGTTGGATAAGAAAGCCGATTCTGTCATGGCCATTCTTGCCACCGTCCGCGGTGTGCATGACTTGGGTGTAGAGAGAAATCTTGGACAGCCCGAATTCCGAATTGAACTTGACCAGAAAAGAATGGCATTGTACGGCGTGAATATGGCCGACGCACAATCCGTTATTGAAATGGCAATCGGTGGAAAAGCTGCAACAGTCCTCTATGACGGTGAACGCCGCTTCGATATCCGTGTACGTTACCAGAAAATTTTCCGCGATGAAGAAGGCAAGGTGAAAAATCTCATGGTGCCTGCAGCAAATGGCACCCGTATTCCGATTGAACAGATTGCAACCGTCACTCACCTTACCGGACCGATTTTCATTTACCGTGATGGCGGTTCACGTTACATCGCCGTAAAATTCTCGGTGCGTGAACGCGATCTGGGAAGTACGATCGCCGAAGGCCAGCGTAAAGTGAATGCGGGCATTCATTTGCTGAAAGGGTATCACGTTGCATGGGTCGGTGAATTTGAAAATCAGCAGCGCGCATCAAATACACTTGCACATGTTGTTCCACTTTGTCTCTTGGGAATTTTGCTGTTGTTGTTCATCACATTCGGCAATATGAAAGATGCGTTCCTTGTGTTGCTCAATGTTCCGTTTGCACTCATCGGTGGTATTCTAGCACTACATGTGACGGGAATGAATTTCAGTATTTCAGCAGGTATCGGTTTCATTGCACTCTTCGGGGTCTGTATCCAAAACGGGGTAATTCTCATTTCTGTCTTCAGGAAAAAACTGGAAGAGAAAGTTCCAATTGAGAAAGCGATTTTCGACGGTGTCATTTCCCGTGTCCGTCCTGTTGTGATGACCGCACTCATGGCCGCAATCGGTTTGTTGCCTGCCGCCATTTCAACAGGTATCGGTTCGGAAACACAAAAACCATTGGCACGTGTTGTAATCGGTGGCTTGATGACATCCACTCCATTGACGCTGCTCATCCTGCCGATTATCTATTATGCGGTTTACAACCTCATTCACCTTCGCAAGAACAGGAAGTTGTTGCAAAAAATAGGAGCGGTAAAACAACCCTAAAGCCTAAATTGCATTCATGAAAAAATGCTTCTCGGTAAAATGCAATGCATGCCATTCCGAATTTGCGGGACTGAGAATATATTTCTTTGCAACTGTTTCTTTGCTGTTCGTTTTTTCTTTCAGTGCCCTTGCACAGGATGCCAGTCCGCCTGTGAATGATGCACAGATTTGGGAAAATTTCAACATGGATAAAAAACTGTCCCGGAGTTTTACCGCACGATTCAGTCACGAAGGCCGCTTTACAAATAATGACACACGCCTGACCTATTATTTCGAAGACTTCGGCATGGAATACAAAACGCATTTCCATCACATTTCCTTTCTTGCCGATTATGTTTTCATCCGCAAGCTGACCTCACAGTCGAATGCGCAGGAATATTGGGACAATCGCCATCAGTATTATTTTGCCGTAACATGGTCCCAGAAAATCGGGCAATTCGAGTTACACGACAGGCAAATGATCATGGGTCAGGTGAAAGATGTCTTGTCGAGTGATGCGGGAAAAGTTTCCGATAATTATCTGCGCAATAAATTTTCGGTGAAATACAATTTCAATTATTACTGGTCGGTTTATGCTGCATCGGAACTTTATTGGCATTTGAGCGATCCGCAGCCCGATCCAACGCCGCACATCAACAGGATGCGTTATTTTCTGGGCGGTTATTATCGGATCAATGAACATCACGAATTCGAATTGTATTATCTCTTTGAGCAACACATGAATATTGCCTATCCGAATCATAATTATGTGATTGGAATCGGATATACGTATTCATTCAGTTGACCTGAAAATATTTTCAATGCCAATCACAATTTTATATCTGGTTTAGGATGATCTTTTATATGAAATTGTGGACCGGAGACTGGTTATCATGAGGGTGTTTTCACCAGTCACCGGGGCATTGGAAATTTTTCAGAAAAAAACGAGGATCAGTTTTCCACACATCATTTTCAATATCGCCCTGCATCCCACCCAGAAAATATAAATATTGTAGAACCACGATCTTTTTTGCTGAAGGAAAAGTGCTGCGTATTGCGGACGTGTTTCAAGGATGGCCGACATGAAAAGGATTTTCCTGCGCACAACGGATTTCTTTTTTGAAAATGCAAGCGCTCCGTCAATCATTCCGATCGACCATTTGTTTTTCAGGATGAATCGCAGGATTTTTTCATCACGACCAATTGCAGCTGCAGGACGAAGATTCATCGCATCCACATAAAGCGAAATGCTTTTCGCATCCGGATTTTTTCCATGAAGCAAATAGCGCCCGAATATTTCCGCCTCCAATTTGAAATCGTCGTTCATTGATTGATCTGCGTTAATCTGCGATCCCGAAGCTTCGGGACTGTGGCTTATTTCTCTTTCTGTTTTTCCTTCAGCAAGGCAATATCCTGTGCCAACGTCTTGTTCTGTTCCTGCAATTTCGAAACGACAACCGACAAGTGAAGAAGATAAATGAGAATGGCGAAAATCGCACCGGTGAAAATGAGATTGGAAGCCAACTCGAAACCGAGCATTTTCGTTATGACATCCAATCCATGCCGCCAAAATGAAAACGCGATGAGTACAACAGAACATACAATCCAAATGATGGCATATTCTTCCCGCAGCTTTCCCTTCACAATCAATCGCGTGATAAAGGCGATGAAGAGAATGCTTGCAATGATCGCTATGATTTGGACTCGGGCCATGTCAGTAAGGATTCGTTTTCCTGTTGGGCAAATATAACTTTAAGTGAAGGATCGCCAATTGCCGAATCTCGGTTTGGATTTTTGTTTAATCGTAAATCGGCAATCACCAAATCGACAATCATTTATTGTTTTCATTCCACGTTTTGTAAACATCCTGCTGCTTCGGCCTGTCTTTCGGAATCTCCTGCAGCGCTTCGCACTCTTTCAGCGTGTCAAAACATTCCTTTGGAAGTTGCTGATACAATTGTGTCCCTTTTGTTTTCCATGCAATCATTTCATCGGTCACGTCTTTAACGATTTTTCCGGGATTGCCGAAAACGATTTTCCTGTTGGGGATAATGATGTCGGACCTGATCAATGCCAATGCACCGACAATACATTCATCGCCCAGCACAACATTATCCATAATTACCGCATTCATTCCCACCAAACAGTTTTTCCCAATCGTCGCGCCATGTATGATCGCGCCATGCCCAATGTGCGCAGCCGCATGCAAATGAACCGTCTTGCCCGGGAACATGTGAACCGTACAATTTTCCTGCACATTGCATCCGTCTTCAATGATTATTTCCCCCCAATCGCCACGAATGGCAGCACCGGGACCGACATAAACATTTTTACCGATGATGACATTGCCAGTGACAGTTGCTTGCGGATGAACAAAAGAAGATGGATGGATGACTGGACGATAGCCGTTGAATTCGTAAATCATAGTTCTAAGATACAAATAAGGAATTTTAGAATAAACCGATTTCAGATTTTAGAATTGGAATGATGAATTCAAGCCAAAAACAGGATTCATCCGCTTCTTCTTGGACAATTCTCAATTTGTAAATGAAATCTTTTTTTGATTTTCCCCCTGCAAACCGCTCGATAATTCGCAACAACAGAGGAGCTGCAATCAATCAACTGCCTGTTTTTTCCGAGTTCCATTTATATTTCCCTTTTTTTGGATAAACAAGAACACCCGAACAGCAAATTTTTTCGTTCGTAATTTCAAATCATTCCCATTCATAAATCCATTGTTAATATCAATCTAAAATCCCGTTTTGGTGAAATTCTTGATCGCAGATAGAAAATGTTCCCCGTACAATTCCATTTTCCTTTTTCCCACTCCTGAAATATCCAGCAATTCATGTTCATTCATTGGAAGTGCAGATGCCATGGCGCGTAAAGTGGCATCGGAGAAAATAACGTAAGGGGGAACTTTTTCGATTTTGGAAAGCGCCAACCGCAATTGACGGAGTTCCTGGAATAATTTTTCCTCTCCCGACTGAGATGATGGCTTTTCCAATTCCTCGACAAAACGTTTTTTCCTTCCCCGTTTTTCCAAAACAGTTTCGCGTTCGACTTCCGCCAATTGAATTGTTTGTTTGCCTGTGAGTATGGATTTTCCGTAATCGGTGATTTTCAAAACATAACCTTCATCAAAAGCGATTTCGAAAACGCCAAGATTGATCAGTTGCAACAAAAACTGCTGCCAATCCTTGAAGGAATATTCTTTTCCCACGCCGTAGGTTTTCAGTGTGTGAAAATTTTTCTCCATCAATTCCCCTTTGGTCGAACCGCGCAAAACATCGATCAGCATATTCACACCGACTTCCTGATTGCAACGCGTCGAAGCGGATAAAGCCATTTGTGCAATTCTTGTTCCGTCGAAAATCGGTCTTGGATTTTTGCACGAATCGCAATTGCCGCAATTCTCCATGGCCGTTTCACCGAAATAGGTGAGGAGGATTTTCCGACGGCAATTATTCGCTTCTGCGAATTGCTGGATGCGTTGCAGTTTTGCCAGATTCAATTCTACCTGTTTTCCATTCTGTGCAAATTGTGTCAACATGATCAAGTCGCCCACATTATAAAACAACAAGGCATCCGCCTTTTCCCCATCCCTTCCGCAACGACCGATTTCCTGATAATATCCTTCCATGTTTTTGGGAAGGTTATAATGAATCACCCAACGGACATTCGATTTGTCGATTCCCATTCCGAAAGCGATGGTTGCACAAATGATTCTTGTCCGGTCGTTGATGAAATCTTCCTGCACACGGTCGCGCAATGAATTTTCCATTCCAGCATGATAACATGCCGCAGGAATTCCAACGGCTTTCAGTTTTTCAGAAAGCTCTTCCGTGCTTTTTCTGCTCAGGCAATAAATGATTCCCGCTTCGTCCTTGTGCGAATGGATGAAACGGATGATCTCGTCCATTTTCGCTTTTCCTGTCACCGCCCTTCTCACACTCAGTGAAATATTCGGACGGTCGAAGGAAGCGATGAAAACATTCGGTTCCTTCATTTGCAATTGAAGCGCAATGTCGCGTCGGGTGATTTTATCTGCAGTTGCCGTCAATGCGATGACGGGCGTATCGGGAAAAAATTCGCGCAGGCGATGCAGTTGTGTATACTCGGGACGGAAATCATGTCCCCAAGCGGAAATGCAATGTGCCTCATCTATTGCAATGAAACTTATTTTTACCGAAGCCTTGAAAAAGTCCAACTCGCTGATCAGGCGCTCGGGTGCGAGATAAAGCAATTTGATTTTTCCATCCACACAATCGCGCAACACCTGTGCCGAATTTTCCGCTGACAAGGATGAATTCAATGCGGCTGCTGAAATCCCATTTGTCGTTAGTGCAAGCACTTGATCCTTCATCAACGCAATCAATGGGGAAATGACAATGCATATCCCGTCCTGCATCAACGCAGGAATCTGGAAACAGACGGATTTTCCTCCACCGGTGGGCATGAGTACCAGCGTGTCCCTTTTGTCGAGAATGGATTGGATGATTTCTTCCTGCAACGGACGGAATTCGGAGTAACCGTAATATTGTTTCAGGATTGTTTGCGCGCTCACTTCGGTTTCAATTTGCATACAAGATCAAAAATTTAAAGTTAGTATTCATAGAATAAAAATGGTTACACGGATAATTTCCAAACTTCCCGAATTTAAAAATTTTACAAATCAACAGATATTTTTCATGGATGTTCCGTTCAGCAATGATTTCATTTGGGAAATCGCGATTGCATTCAATTTGAGAAGCCTTTCCCGTTGAGGAATATTTTCGCGGATAAAAACGGAATTGATAGATTCCAGATTGGAAAGGACAACCAATTGATGGAGTGTGGCATGGTCGCGTATGGTGCCTTCACTTTTCGAATTTCCCTTTTTCCACTCGCGTGCAGTCTTTCCGAATAGGGCGACATTGAGCAATTCAGTTTCCGAAGAATAAATGGATGCGGATTGTTGAGACGTGATTTCGGGCGGGATCAATTTCTCCTTTATTGCATCCGTCAGAATCCTGTAATTCACTTTTGCCAATGTTCGATGCAGATTCCATTCCAGTTCATGTCTTGAATTTTCATCCTCTTTCAACCGCTGGTATTCCTTGATCAGATAGAGTTTGAATTCGGGACTCAGCCAAGAACCGAATTCGAAAGCAATGTCCTTGTGTGCAAATGTTCCTCCTCCGTATCGACCCGCTTTTGAAATTATTCCAATGGCATTTGTGGCTTCAATCCATTTCTTGGGTGTCAGCTTAAAAGTGTTCAAGCCGACCTGTTGTTTAAACCTGTCGAATTCGACAGGTTTAAAATCTGGATTGTTGATTTGCTCCCATATTCCGATAAATTCCAAGGTATTCCGGTTGCGAAGCCAGTTGTAGATAAGGTTTTCATCCCCAAAACTTCGGATCATGTCCGACAGTGAAATGTAATCCTGCTCATTGATCTTGAAAATATTGACAGAAGAACCATTGACAGAAATTGTTTGTATTTGCTTCGACATAAGAATGAATAAAATGTATAAATAAAAAAGTCGGCAAATATGGATGATGAAAAATCAAAAGTCCATCTGCAAATAGATATAATCGGATGTAAATGTTTGTAAACGCTTATTGTTCGAGACTCCACAAAAACACGAGCTCACTTTTTCTTCCCACCGAATTTCGCCAATGAATCTTCCTCAATCCTTTCCCAATCGGTCGGTTTGTTTTCTTCAATATATTTTTTCTCATAAATGAAAATCACCGCCGCCATGTGACGGCATACTCCATGTGTCTTGTCACCGCAAGTGCAAAAGATATCCGTAAAGGAATTGTCCTCATTCAACGAAAATGAAACGGCATGCGGATTCACTTCTTCCACCACCGCTTCAAAATATCCGGGCATCACTTCACGCGGAGTTTTCGCCCAGCCATTGAGGAAATAAATCCATCCACGTTCAAGAACGGATTCGTCGAGTTCGTTGCGGAAATTTTCGAGTGTGAGTTGTTCTGCTTCCACGGATTAAAAATAATAATTAATGTTTCGAATTGCTGCACGCAGATTCTAAAGATTCCGCTGATTGGTGTTTGATTGGTACATGTAAAATCTACAAGACAATTTCTTTACAACCCATTGGCAACTCTCTTTATTGAATCGGTCAAGGAACTGCTGTTGAAATTGATTAGGAGACCTAGTTTCTTTTTTGAAAGTCGCAAGTAAGTTGTGAGTTGTTTGTAATGAACAGCAGCAATAGACTCCACTGATTTGATTTCGATGATTACCGTTTCATTGACAATCAAATCAAGCTTGAAACCGAATCCCAAATCATCAGAGTCATAAATAACCGGAATGCCTACTTGAGAACGAACTTTAAACCCGGCCTTTTCCAATTCATGCTTTAAAGCCGCCTCATAAACAGATTCCAATAATCCGGGACCAAGTGTCGAATGAACTTTAAATGCAGCACCGCGAATCGCATAAGAAATATCATTTTCTTCCATAACTTAAAATAATAAAGTGAATGACTAAAAAAATAAATAGGGTCGCGAAACTAATATAATTTCCTTAACTCAAAAAATAATTTCATTTTCCAACAAGCCGCATTGATTTTCATCTGCGGAATCATTTGAATCTGCGTGCCATAAAAATAGTTGGGAAATAATTTCAGTAAACATCATACCCGCACACCCACCACACACACATCATCCACCTGCTCATTGTTGCCCATCCATCTCAGGAACGTGGATTCAATTTGCTTTTGCTGATCCTCCATGCTTTTGCTTTGCAGCGACAACAACAATTCCTGGAATTTTTTTGTCTTGAATTTTTTCCCTTTCGGTCCACCGAACTGGTCTGCATAACCGTCACTGACCAAATAAAATGTCGCTTTGCCTTTTGGTGTGACTGTATACGTTGTGAAAAATTCATCCGTCAACGACTTGATTCCTCCGATGGAATAAAATCCGCCCTTGATGGTTTTTATTCCTTCATCATCCACAAAATATAAAGGCCTTACCGCACCTGCAAATGAAATCGTTTTTGCAGCATGATCGATGCAAAGCAAGGCAAGGTCCATTCCATCACGGATATCCTTGTGCACTTCCTGGTCATTGTTCAGCGTATGCGAAATCTTGGAATGAAGATGGTCAAGGATTTGTCCGGGATCGGTAATGTTCAATTCACTCACCAATTGATTGAGGAAATTAAAACCGATCATCGACAGCATGGCACCGGGAACACCATGGCCTGTACAATCAACGGCGGCAATGTAAACGCGTGAGTTCTGCTGGGCGAACCAATAGAAATCGCCACTCACAATATTTCTCGGACGGTAATAGACAAAAATATCCGGAATGCTTTTCTTGATTTCCCCGAGCGAAGGGAGCAACGAATCCTGAATCCGTTTTGCATAATTGATGCTATCGACAATTTCCTTGTTTTTCTGTTCAATGATTTCCTTTTGGAAAGTGATGGCAATGTTGGAGCGCTTTTTTATTTTATAACTGCGGAATAAAAGTCCGGCCAACAACAACAGGATAACAGAACCCGCAATAAAAAGATTGATGCTTGTCTTTTGTGTTTCAATATCGCCGCGCATTTCCTGCTTTTCCACCTTGTCTTTCGCCTGATTCTGTTCGAGCAATTGAATGTAGGCAAGTTGATTCCGCTGTGTAGTGGCTTCGTTGAATTCTTCCGCATCGGGATATTTCACGAGGAAGCTATCGTAAGCCGCTATCGTATTTTCTTTTTTTGCATTGGCAAATTCAATCGTTGCAAGTGCACTCCTTGCATCGGCCGCTTCTTCCGCATCAGGATATTTCTGGATGAAATCTTTCAGGGCTTTCGGATCATTCGTCGCTTTTGCATTCTGGAATGCGACAATGTTACGGATGCGGATTGCCTTTTGCACTTCTTTCCCATTGGGATTGCTCTTGATGAAATTATTGATTGCATCTTCCGAATTTCCGCTGCTCGCATTGTAAAGTGAAAGTTGGTCTTTCAATTCCCTTGCCTTTTCAATATTCGCGTTATTGGGATATTCATGAATGAATTCATTGAATCCTTCGGCCGTATTTTTTGCAACGGTCATGCTGAAAAGTTCATCATCGATTTGTTTTCGCAGCAAGTCGATTTTTTCCTTGTCGATATTCACCCTGCTGAGTGTCTGCAATTGTTTCTTCGTCAATTCGCCGAAATTGTTTTGCGCGATAAGAATGTGCCGATAGGCTTTTTCGACATTGTAACCGGAATAATCCTTTGAAAAATAAACTTCCGCCAATCCATAATATGCGCCCACACCCGAACTGTCACTTTTTAAAAGGCCGGTGAAAAGTTGAAGTGCCTTATCGTAATTGTTGTTGTCAAATGCACGGAATCCTTTTTGAAGGTCGAGATTGGAAAATAGCTGCGCGTGCATGCAACTGAAAATGAATTGCAGCGAAACGATAAGGAAGATCTTGCGCGTCATCTTGCAAATTTAGTTTCTTTCAATGATCACTGCATAACCCTGTCCGACTCCGATGCACATGGTTACCAAGGCGTATTTTTTGTTTTGCTCGTTCAATTCGATGGCAGCCGAATGGAGAATCCGTGCACCACTCATGCCCAATGGATGTCCGAGTGCGATGGCGCCACCGTTCGGATTCACACGCGCATCATCATCCGCAATTCCCCATGCACGCAGACACGCAAGACTTTGTGCGGCAAATGCCTCGTTGAGTTCGATGATGTCAATGTCATCCCATTTCAATCCCGCTTTTTTCAATGCCATATTGCTTGCTTCCACCGGACCGATTCCCATGATGCGGGGTTCTGTTCCGATCATTCCCATTGACACGATGCGAGCCAACGGTTTCAGATTGTTTTTTTTGATGCCCTCTTCCGATGCCAACAATAGTGCAGCCGCACCGTCATTCAATCCCGATGCGTTTCCTGCTGTCACCGTTCCATCCTTGCGGAAAGACGGTTTCAGTTTTTGCAATCCTTCGAATGTCGTTGTCGGTTTCATGAATTCATCGCGATCAAAAACCAATGCGTCACCTTTTTTCTGTGGAATCGAAACGGGAATGATTTCCTTCCTGAATCGTCCACGTTCATTCGCTTTCGCCGCTTTCTGTTGTGAATGGACGGAGAATTTATCCTGGTCTTCGCGCGAAATCTTATCGCGGTCGGAAAGGTTTTCCGCCGTTTCACCCATTGCATCCGTTCCGAATTGTTCTTTCATTTTCGGATTGACAAAGCGCCAACCGAAACTGGAATCGAACATTTGCGCATCCCTTCCGAATGGAGTGGACGTTTTTGAAATCACCCATGGACCACGCGTCATGTTCTCCACACCGCCTGAAATGATCAGATCGGCATCGCCGCACATGATTGTTCTTGCCGCCGCCATCGAAGCACTCAACCCCGATGCGCACAAACGATTGACCGTTTCACCGGGAACCGTTACGGGCAAACCTGCGAGCAGCAAAGCCATCCGCGCCACATTGCGATTGTCCTCACCCGCCTGATTTGCACAACCGAGAAGGACATCGGCAATGGAAGTAGGATCGACGTTTGGATTTTTTTTCATCAATTCGCGAATCACCAATGCGGCCATATCGTCGGTACGAACGGATGAAAGTGTTCCACCGAAATTTCCGATTGGAGTGCGAACGCCGTCTATCAAGAATGCGGGTTTCATAGATGAGGATTTATAACGAAGACAAAGGTAATTAAGGGAATTGGGGTAATTGAGGGAATTGGGGAAAAAGAAAGGATCAAGCGGCAATGGATTTTTCCTTCTGTTTTTTGTTTTTTAGGAATAAAATATAGCCATTGAGCAGTTTTAGGCTGTGGTCATATATTTTTCTCATCTCAAGCAGTTTTTGATCTGTAATGTATTCTTCTTCATGAGCTACCAATAAATGGTCGAGGCTTTCTGTCAGCGAACCTCGGGCGATTCTGCAAGCGCGAATATTTTCCTGATAATGAAATCTTCCATATCCTTCTGCAATATTGGCTGAAACCGATCGGGATGATCGAATGATTTGGTCTCGCAACATATAGTGCTCATGCTTGGGAAATGTCTTTGCAATTGCAGCAATCTCTTTTCTGAATTCTTTCGCAACTTTCCAAGCTTCCAAACTTTCAAATGATTTTAAATTCTCGTTATCCATAAATATTGAATTTCGGCAAAAGTAAAATTTCCAAACACAAAACAAATTTTAATTTCTCCCCGGTCACCTTAATTACCCCAATTACCCAATCACCTATCCTTATATTTTCCTTATAAATTCCGCTGGAACAAAATCGGTCAGCCAAACACCATTGTCGGAAAGGAAAAAATCATGCTTGCCGAACATTTTCCGTGCGGCGATTTGAAACACAATCGGTTTTCCGTGACGTTTGCCAACTGAAATTGCTGTTTCCACATCGGCGCTTAGATGAACATGCTGCCGTTCCGCCTTGATGATTCCTGTGGCGAGAATCTTTTCCCCGTTTTTTTCGGCTGTTCCATGATACAAGAATTCGGGAGGACGAACCGCTTTCAGATTCAAATCTATTTCAACCGAATGTCCCTGACTTGCACGGATTTTATCTTTTGTTGGACTGAATGAAAATCTCTTTTTCGCATTATTCCCTACCACATAATGCAATTGTTCCAACGTAAAACCATTTCCGTGCGCTCCTGATTTTTCGAGCAATTCGGTTACGTTCACCCAACCGTTTTTATCCATGTCCAATCCGATCTCCTGTGGTTTATGACGCAACACCAAAGAAAGGAACCTTGATATTTTTTTCGCTTCCGCTTCTGTCATCATGTTTTTTCTTTTCTCCAGGATTGTATCAATAACTTCATTCGTGTATTGCAATGCCCAAGGTTTCAGGTCAAACAAATGCGGATTGATATTTTCCTTGACTTGCGTGAGGACAATCATAATGGCAGTCGACAATCTCCTGCGCTCATCGGCAATGTCGCCGGCATCCCCTTTCATTGTTTTTTTCGTGTACCGTTCAAGCGCACGAATCATTTCTTTCGCTTCCTCGATTCCGACATGGGGAATTATTTCCCGACAGGTTTTCTCCGGCATATTTTCCCATGCACATTCTTTCCTGATTTCTTTCCAGAGTTTTTCAAAACGCCGATTCATTTTCAGAATTTATTTCCCTTCGGTCGGAAACCAATCTTTTCCGGTACGGTAAACTGTTCCCTTGAAGAGTGCGACCACCTTATCATTTTGGTTTTTCACCGAGATGTGATACACACCAATCTTATTCGACAAACTCATTTCTTCTGCATTCGCGGTGATCACATCGCCTTCGTGCAATTGTTCCAAATGCGAAATGGAAGTTTCCACGGAAACCGCCATGCGACCGTGCGAATTGGATGCAAACGCAAGTGCACTGTCGGCAAGCGAATAGGTGATACCACCGTGTGCAATTCCAAAACCATTCAGCATCTCCTTGCGCACGGTCATTTTCAAGACACAAATTCCGGGTTCGATCCTGACACGCTCAATTCCGAGCCATTGGGAAAACCAATCGTTGTCGAACATTTTCGAAACTACTTTTTTTGCGAGATCATTTTGCATGAACAAATATAGTGATGTGCAAAATGATTTTATCCCTTCTTTTCCTTTCAATCGGCATTCGCCAATCAACCGATCGAAAATTCAATGAACCGTATTGCTGAACATTTCCAGACAAACGAATTTTTCGCCGCGCAATTCATAATGCCGCTCACCGATCTTCACGACATCCCCGTCCTTCATTTTATCCAAGCCATAAATATCATCGGTCATGGTATGAATGGATCCGTGCGTTTGACGCGCAAGAAAAAGATAATCCGGATTTATTCCGGTCATGGCACCGCACAAAACAATATGCACCGGCCGGTTCAATTTTTTATACAATTCCAAATCGCGCGGTGTGGAATAATTATCCGCAACCAATACAACATCTCCTGCAGGATTGTATTTTTTTATCGCCCAAATGGATGCTTCCACCGGATTTTCCATCAGGTCGCCGCCATCGCCATTCGTCATCGCCTCTTTCGCTTCCATGTAAACACTGTCGAAACGCATCGTCTGAATTCCATAAAATCCACCCGTTTTCCCAATGGTTTTTTGATCCGTCGTTTTTTTATCGCCATCGTTGAAAAAGACAAATGCGAAATATTTTCCACCGGAAATCCCAGTTGAAATCCACGCAAAAATCTGCGCAGTATAAGGCGACATGCTGCCGGTGACATCGCACACTAGTACCATACTCTGGAAATTATTCCTGCGCATCACCACTGTAAAAACCGAATCATAAAAATTCGGATCCACGTCAAAAACCCCTGTGGTATGCAATTCCTGCTTATGCTCATTCAGTTGCCAAGTGTGTTTCACCTTGTAGCCATCGTCGTGCATTTCAGTTACCACAACGGTCGTGTGCAACTTGTCGCCATACTTCGCATCGATCACAGAAAAACCGTCGCCGGAAGATTTGATGTAATACCACAAACTGTCTTCGGGAATATCATGGTCGAGCAACAATTTTTTTCCATCGGGCATGATCAATTCCTTCACCGTGTTTTTTGCCGAATCGTTTTTCCCCGAATAATCCGAGAATTCTCCTTTTCGCACAGTCGGCAAAAAAAGCGAATCGAGCATTTTCATTTCCTTCTGTTCCAATTCAACCGATGCGTCGGGTCGCCAGATAATCACGAATCCGTGGAAATATTTTTTTCCTTCCTCGGGTGAATGCGCTCCCGTTTGGCCAACCAATTCCCATTCCGTCAATTGATTTGAAAACGCATCCGGCAAAAGTGCGTGCAGGTTTTTCAGGCGCTGCTGATTCAGTTTCTGTTGGTCGAAAGATTCGGAAACCCTGAACGTAGTGTAAACGAGTTGCACTTTTTCAATCAGTTTTCCTTTTGCAGCGGAAGCGATCAGGGGAGCGATGAACTCCGCATTTGCAAATGGCATTTCAAGCACAAGCACATTTCTTCCGGGAACATTTTCAGGAATGGAAAATGTTTCGACGAGAATTTTATTTGAACTCAACCCATTCGTTGCCCACATCATTCCACGGTCTTTCTCCTGCGCAAACGAAAATGTGGCGACAAACATGAATGAAAGGAAAATCCGCAGCGGTAACGACATCAAATTCTGGAAAGGAATACAATAATAACGCTCAAATCATTAAAAAGATACGTGGGTGGAAAAGATGTACAGATTACCAATTGATTTTGAAGGAGCGGAACAGCTTTGCATTTTATTTTCACCTGTCCTGCTTTCCGGTCGTAAACTCCCTGCTCCCATCTTTCGGCGCAGGGCCAGTGAAGTTGCTTTCGGCGCAATGAAAAACAAGTGACTAATAAAAGGTCTTGCCGCCTTTTGCCATCCGTTTCAACAACACACAGGGACGATAGCGGTCTTCACCATATTCTTCATACAACTCCTGCAATTTTTCGCACACCGCCGGAATGCCGATCTCATCCGCCCATTTCAATAATCCTTTCGGATAATTCACGCCTTTTGTCATGGCCGTATCAATGTCATCGCGCGATGCTATGTTCAGGTAAAGTGTATCAGCCGCCTCATTGATCAACATCACGATTATGCGGAAATAAATCTGCGTTCCGATTCCGGAATCTTTTTTCGGTTCGGGTAAAATCGTCCCTTCACTGTAATCATAATATCCCCTTCCGGATTTTTTCCCGAAATGTTTTGCCTCGAACAATCTTTTTTGCGTGAGTGAAGGCTTGAAGCGCGGTTCGAAGAAAAATTGTTCCCACACCGTTTCCGTCACCTTGAAATTCACATCATTGCCAATGAAATCCATCAACTCGAACGGACCCATCTTGAATCCGCCGAAATTTTTCATCGCCCAATCGATTGTTGCAAAATCGGCAACGCCCTCTTCATACAAACGGATTGCCTCGCCATAAAAACTCCTTGCCACGCGATTCACGATGAATCCCGGGGTGTCCTTGGCAATGACCGTATTTTTTCCCCACCCGTCAACCAGTTTCTTGCACGAAAGCAGAATTGCATTTCCCGTTGTGATGCCCGGAATGATTTCCACCAGCGGCATTATCGGAGCGGGATTGAAAAAGTGAATGCCGATTACGCGCGATGGATTTTTGCAGGTCGAAGCGATTGATGTGATGGAAAGCGAAGAGGTATTGGTGGCCAACACACAATCGTCGGAAACTATTTTTTCGAGTTCGGTAAAAATCGTTTGTTTGACTTCCAGATTTTCAACAATCGCCTCAACGATCAATCCGCATTTTGCCAATGAGGAAAGGTTTTCGGAAAAGCCGATCCGTGTAAAAATCCCATCGGCCGCTTCCTTGGAAATTTTCCCTTTCTCGGAAAGCTTATCCAATGTGGCACGGAGATTTTTTTTCGATTTCTCCAATTGCGAAGTTGTGTTATCATACAACACAACCCGGTGACCCGCCGTTGCTGCAACCTGAGCGATTCCGCTGCCCATGGCGCCGGAACCGACTACTCCTATTGTTGTTTCTTTATCCATGGTTGCAGTTGTGGCTTGTCAGTTGTCGGTTGCCGGCAAAGGGAAAACCGATAACTGTCAACTTTTCATTCCCCTTTAAAAATGGCTTTTCTTTTTTCCAAAAATGCCTTCACACCTTCGGTGAAATCGTAAGTGTGGGTGGCGGCCACCTGTTCCTCCATTTCACGCACCAACTGTTTCTCCAACGAATTCACGGTTCCCTCATTGAGTAAACGTTTCGTCAGTCCCAATCCTTTTGTCGGCATTTCGGAAAGTGTTTTTGCAATGGACATTGCCGTTTCGAATAGTGCGTCATCCTCTGCCACTTTATAAATCATTCCCATCTGCAATGCATCCGCTGCAGAAACCTTCTCACCGAGCATCATCAAGGCCGTCGCTTTCTGGAATCCGATCAGTTTGGGAAGCAGAAATGTTCCGCCGCTATCGGGAATCAAACCGATTTTTGAAAATGCCTGTGTGAAGCCGGCCGATGCACCTGCAATCAAAATATCGCACGCCAATGCAATGTTCGCACCGGCACCTGCTGCAATTCCATTTACGGCGCATACAATCGGTGTTTCTATTTTCCGCAAACGAAGAATGATCGGGTTGTAATGTTCACGCACAATCT
>CAYMZV010000027.1:0-24987 GCA_964394965.1 uncultured Chryseobacterium sp. | reverse complement strand
ACTTTGCAACGATTGATAAAAGCATCAGATGCAAGCTCAGGCGGAACCGGCAAAGCGTAATTTTTTTTCCCGCCTTGGATCAGGAATCCTTGTCGGATTGATCCGTTTTTATCAAAGTGCCATTTCACCTTATCTCCCCGCAAATTCCTGCCGGTATACACCAAGCTGTTCGCAATATGGAATCGAATCCATCCGCAAATACGGAGCGCTCAAGGGCGGATGGCTCACCGTTAAACGTTTTGGTCGCTGTCATCCCTGGGGTGGACATGGTCACGATCCCGTTCCGTGAAATATAATCCTGGATTTTGATTTGTGATTTCTGAATTGCCATGGAATCCAAAATCACAAAAGTTCATAATGCAGAGAATAATTTGCCATTCCTTCTTAAATTGAAACTCAGAATTCAGCATTCAAAATTCATCTTCTTGTCATGAGTGAACAGATTTCAAATCAGGAACCATCGCTTTCATTTTTCAGAAAATTTTCACGTCGCGTGTTGCTGCCGCTTGCGTTGGTCATGTGCGGTTATACCGGATTCGGTGCGGCTGACAAGGAAGATGATCACCTGTTCGAGATTTCAAAGAACATGGAAATTTTCGGAACCGTTTTCCAGCAACTCAACAAACTATATGTGGATGAACCCCAACCGGGCGCATTGATGAAAACGGGAATCGATGCGATGCTTGCTTCACTCGATCCTTACACAAATTATTTTCCACCCGAAATGATCGAGGATTACCGTTATGAAACATCGGGTGAGTATGGAGGAATCGGCGCGCAATGCAGGCAGATCGGAAACAAATTCGTGATCACACAACCCAATGAAGGTTTCGCTGCACAAAAGGCGGGATTGAAAGCGGGGGATGTATTCGTGGAAATCGACGGGAAATCATTGGTGGGAAAGTCATTCGATGACGTGGGAAAATTGCTGAAAGGAATCCCGAATACAAAAGTGACGATAAAAGTGCAGCGCCCGGGCGAATCGAAACCGCTTGAGTTCACGCTTGCCCGCGATGAAGTGAAAGTGAAAAACGTTCCGTATTATTCCATGCTGGAAAATAATGTTGGATATATCAAGCTTACAGGCTTCACAGACAATGCAGCGAACGAAGTGCGTTCCGCCCTGATGGATCTCAAGCAAAAAGGCGCAACCTCCATCATCCTCGATGAACGTGAAAATCCGGGTGGCCTTTTACGCGAGGCGGTTGGAATCGTAAATCTTTTCGTGGATAAAAACCAATTTGTCGTTTCCATGCGCGGACGAGTGAAGGAATGGGATAAGAATTATAAAACCGAAGACATGCCTGTGGACACGAAAATCCCACTTGTTGTGATGGTGAATGCGTGGTCGGCTTCCGCTTCGGAAATTGTTGCCGGCTCGCTTCAGGATTTGGATCGCGCAGTGATTGTCGGTCAACGTTCATTTGGAAAAGGACTTGTACAACAAACCGTTTCAACACCTTATGGCGGGGTTTTCAAAGTGACCGTTGCGAAATATTATATTCCCAGCGGAAGGTGCATCCAATCGATTGACTATTCCCATCGCAATGCAAATGGAACACTCGAAAGGTTTCCGGATTCGCTGATCACTTCTTTCAAGACCAAAAACGGCCGACAGGTTTGGGACGGTTTGGGAATCATTCCCGATGCGGAAACACCTGCAAGAACCTTCAGCGCACTTACCGATACGCTCATTGCAAAATCACTTCTCTTCGATTACGCAACGACCTATGCGCAGAAACACCAAAGCATTGACAAGGCGGACAAGTTCCGATTGACGGATGCGGAATACGATGAATTCGTGGCTTGGGTAAAAACAAAAGATTACACTTATGTTTCGAAAGAGGAAAAGGATTTGGTCAATTACAAAAAACATGCAACGAAGAATGAAACATTCTCAAACACTTCAGGGGAATTCGATGCCTTGCTGAATAAGGTGCAAGCCGGAAAAGCGGATGATTTCACCGAATTCAAAACGGAAATAAAAGTTCTGCTCGAAGCCGAAATCTCCTCCCGCTATTATTACGAAGCCGGAAGGGCCGCAGCATCATTGAAAGATGATCCCGACCTGAAAAAGTCAATGGAAATTCTTGCCGATCCCATCGCCTGGAATAAAATCCTCACCACGGTTGTCATCAAGGAAAAACCGAAACAGCGTGCGGATTTGGAGAACAAGGAATGAAAAAAACATTGGCAGCCTGCATGGCAAGACGGAAAAATATTTAATTCCGATGCACAATTTTTTCTCTCCCCCTCCGTTGCTCACGCTTCCAGCATAGTTTCAGTACTTTCGCGACAGTAATTTGACAACTGCGACACACCTTTGCTTTTCGGAGAAAAATATCATCGTTGGATTTACATTTTCGGTCTGTTCCTCATGGCTGCTTCCATGTCATTGGGAAAATTTTACCTCGGCGCTTCCCTCTTTACCGTTTCAATCAATTGGGCGCTGGAATATTCCGCCATTCCCACTTGGTACAAACTGAAATTTCCCGGACCTGCATTCCGCCAATTCGGAAAGGAAATCCTTGAGGGAAATATTTTGCCCAAATGGCGATTGCTCCGCGCCAGACCTTCCATTACCGTCCTGTTGAGCATTTTCATCATTCACCTGATTGGGATTTCCTGGTCACCCGACTCGCAGGAAGCATGGAAGGATCTGAAAATAAAAATCGGGATATTCCTCATTCCCCTTTGCATCGGCACTTCACGTCCGCTGGAAAAAAAGACATTCGAAACACTGCTTCTGTTTTTTGTCACAGCCGTTTTCATCAGTTGTGTTTCAACACTACTTGTGGCGAAAGGGATTGTCATTCCGAAAAAACCGATTACCGATTTGCGTGAAGCGTCCATCTTCGTTCCGCTCATCCGCCTTTCTCTGATGGTCGTGCTCAGCATTTTTTTCCTTGGCCGCTGGATGATCCGCATAAAAAACATCCTGCTGAAATTTTCCGCGCTCGCGCTCATGTGCGGGTACATGTGGTTCCTGACGTACATGCAAAGTCTCACCGGACTTGTAATTCTTTTCACCGGCGGATTTTTCCTGTTGGTGATCATGGCATTCGTCCACAAAAAACGGAAATTGATCCTGGCGTTGCTCACGTGTTTCATTGTTTTCTCACTGGGTGCGGGGTTCGTCATCAAAAAGGCATACGACGATTTTTATACGATGCAACCAACCGATATGGGGCATCTCGATCATTTCACTTCACGCGGCAATTCCTATTTCAGTGAATTCAATTATCCCATGCTTGAAAACGGGAATCAGGTAATGACGTATGTATGCTGGCATGAATTGGATTCCTGCTGGACGAAAAGAAGCAAGATAAAACTGGACAGCGGATTGGATGTGAATGGAAATCCTGTTGCCATAACATTGCTCCGTTATCTTGCGTCGAAAGGATGGAGAAAAGATGCCGATGCAATGGCAAAATTGACTGACGCGGAAATACATGCCATTGAAAATGGCGCAACGAATGCAAAAGATCCTGAACGCTCTTCCATTGAACGGAGAATCTATCAGGTGTTCTGGGAAATCTACCATTACCAACACGGATCAAATCCAAGCGGGAATTCCGTGACAATGCGATTGGAACTTTTGCAAACCGCCATGACTTCCATCAGGCATCATCCGCTCATTGGAGTGGGAACCGGTGGACAGCAAAAGGCATTTGCGGAAATTTATGAGAAGCAGGGAACGGTTCTCGATGAGAATTTCCAATGGCTGCATTCGCACAACCAATTGCTTTCCATCGGCGTGACTTTGGGAATTCCGGTTTTGCTTTACTTTTTATTTTCACTTTGGTATGCACCGCATTCGATGAAACGCTGGAGAAGTTATCTGTATCTCGCATTTTTCATGGTTTTCTTTTTATCGTTTTTTGATGACGATACGCTGGAAACTTCTCAAGGCGTTTTCTTTTATGCGTTTTTCAATTCATTGTTTCTTTATGCGATGCCGAGGGGAAGTGCGGTTGAGAAAGGGATGGAAAGCGAGGGGCAAGCTATAAGTGAAACAAAACCGTAAATCACTTCGGAAATCGAAAATGCGGAATGATTTTCTGCAGGGTTTTACTTTCGCTTTTGCACCTTTTTGAATTTGTATTAAAACACAACTCTGTAAATGTTGACCGAAAGGTGAATTGCCACAAAAGCACGAAAACACGAAGGCCCATCTTGCAGGATGAAATTCCAATCGATTATTTCCTCATGCATTCGCCTTTTCTTCAGGCAACAGCGAAATATTCCTTCCCAGCAGAATCTTCCACGTCATCATTCCCCAAACAATGATGCAAGGCAAAACTTTCAAACAATACGGTTGCCAGATTTCATGACGCACATACGGCGGAAATAAATCCGTCGGTGAAAGGATCGTGAACACAAACACAAACCACAGCATAAAAATCCGCAGCATTTTATTCTCTTCCGTCAGCGACCAGATCCCGACACCGCAAACCGCAATCACAAATGTCGGCGACTCCGCCTTGTGGTTGAAAATGACCACCCACACCAAAATCGTGGCGAGGTAAAGCAAACGGAAAGAGAAGTTTTTCCATTCACGCAAACGCACAAGCGGAAGCAACAGCAAAATGATTCCCGGAATCAAATACCAACTGTCGGGACAAGTGAAATGAAACCACCGTTGCGTCAGTGTCATGATCGAAAAATTCAATTCGTGCGCAGGATCATTCGCCAGCAAATGCAACCAGCTTTTGTATTGGAAAATCAATCCGTCAACACCCGTCACCAAAATCGGAAGCGCTCCGAGAATTATCCCGATTACAATTGCGGAGAGAATGAATTTCAATTTTTTATCATAGAACAGGAAAAGGATCCCAACCGCCGCACCGAAAATTTTCAAATAAAATCCGAGACAAATGAACAACGCCGCCCACACCACTTCTTTCCGTTCGAAAGATGCAAATGCCGCAATCATCAATCCCGCCATTATGCCGTTGCTTTGTGCATTCTGGATCGAACTCAACAATTCAATCGCGATGAAAATCAGGATGAACGATTTCGCCTTCGAGGAAATGTTCAACCTGTTGATCGCCCAAAATGGAACGAGTGCATTCAGTAAATTGAAAACAAACAATCCCATCCAGCGCGGCATCGCATAAAACGGTGCCATCAGGAATGCAAACGTCGGACTGTATTTGTAAAGGTCATTGTATTGGTCGGGATGCAGAATGTATAAATCATTCCCGTGAATCAGGTTGAAGAATGAGAAACGGAAAATGGAAAAATTATTGAAGCTCTGGTTTCCCAGCCACAAACGGTGAATCGTTGCAATGACAACAAGACCGACAAAAATAAATGTCAGGTTACGCACATTGTCCAGCCACTTGTATTTTTCAAACAATCGGTTCATGCGTTGTGGCGTTTCTTCAATTTACCCAACTTCGAATATTTCTGGAAAGTTTCCCATGCCGTGATGCGGCAAATGATGAACCCGTATTTCCCGTCGAGAAATCCCGCTTTCAAAAAATAATTCCTGAAAAATTTCGCACAGCATTTTAAAACCGCAAAAAAAACATTCGACGATTTTCCCTTTTCAAAAAGTGCATTCGCAGCAATTGTGGAGAATTTTTCCGCCTGCCTGTAATGCTCCTCCACGGAATAATAACTGTAATGCAAGATATTCCCCGCGAGATGAAAGGTTTTTGCGGAAGAGTCATCCAGCAAATATTTGTCGTGCGGATTCACTCCACCCCATTTTCCCTTTCGCGAATCCCACAAACGCAATTTCGTATCCGGATACCAACCGCAATGCCGGATCCATTTCCCGCAATAATTCGTCAACCGATTCATTTCATAACCGTCAAAAACAAAATCCGATTTCACTTTCAATATTTCCTTTTTCAATTCCTCATCCGGCGCCTCGTCCGCATCGAGCGAAAGTATGTATGGGAATTTCGCTTGGGTGATCGCCCAATTTTTCTGTTCAATGTGTCCCCCGAATTCATGCTGCACAAAACGCGCACCTTTTTCCCTGCAAATCATTTCCGTTTTGTCCGAAGAAAAAGAATCCACCACCACCACATCATCCGCAATTTCCCGAATCGCATCCAGGCAGCGCGCAATATTCCGCTCTTCATTGAACGTGATGATGACAACAGAAAGTTGAATCGGATTGGACATCGAATTGTAAAAATAGTTATTAAGTTAATTGGGGTAACTGACGCGATTGGGGTTGGGAACGGAACATTTCCTTTTTCTACAAGCACTTTTCCCGCTATGCGTTTCAAGTCCGTCTTCGCGCAAAAAACCTGAAAGGTTATCCAACACACTTCGGGCTTTCCACTTCTATCGGGGTTATCCAGGAACATTTCATCTTCCAAAGTTTCCGAACAAAAAAAATGAAAAAACATTCCTTTGTCCCAATTACTCCGGTTACCTCAATTCACTTAATTACCTTTGCCTTCCATGTCATCCCAACTCCTGCTCCAAATCCAATCCGGCGACACGCGCGCACTCGCACGCGCCATCACGCTCGTGGAAAATGAAATGGATGGCGCAGCGGAATTGCTTTCCGCACTCGACCTGGAAAAAGCCGCTCCCATTGTCGGCATCACCGGTCCGCCGGGCGCAGGCAAAAGCACACTCATCAGCGCACTCATCACGCATCTCACATCGCAAGGAAAAAAAATTGCAGTCATCGCAGTTGATCCCACTTCCCCTTTCAATTTCGGTTCACTGCTGGGCGACCGTTTGAGAATGGCGGAACATTTTACGAATCCAAATGTTTTTATCCGTTCCATCGCCACGCGCGGTTCACTCGGCGGACTTTCCGCAAAAGCGATTGAAGTGAGTGATGTCGTTCGCGCAGCGGGATTTGATCTGGTGATTGTCGAAACGGTTGGTGTGGGACAAAGTGAAGTTGAAATTGCCGGATTGGCGGATACGACAGTTTTGGTTTTGGTTCCCGAATCGGGAGACGAGGTGCAGGCGTTGAAATCCGGAATCATGGAAATCGCGGATATTTATGTGGTCAACAAATCCGATCGCACGGGAGCGAATACTTTTTTGCGTCATCTGCAGCAATTGCTCCATCACCGCGAAGAATCGTCCTGGATTCCGAAAGTGATCAAAACCGTTGCCACAAAAAATGAAGGCGCGGAAGAATTGTACAAAACCATTCTCGAACACCGGCACGAAGGGATACCGAATTCAAGAAAGGCTTTTTTATATTCCGAAAAAGCGTGGCGTTTGATTCAGCAGTTGCGCATGAAGGATTTGCACCGCGGTGATCTGCAGAAAAATATCGAAAGGGAAATATCGGCAGGTAAATTCCAGTTGTACCGTTTCGTTCAGGGTATCATCAAAAATAAGCCTTGACTTCTATTTCCTAGTGTACTACCTTAGAGGTGCTAACCCATGAATTGTCTAATCATTGACGACGACGAAATTGCCCGTCGCACAGTCCAGCACTGTGTAGAGCGCACCGACTTCCTCCATCTCGAAGGATCCTGTGCAAGTGTGCCCGAAGCGCTCAAGATCATCCGTGAAAAAAAAATCGACCTTATTTTCCTTGATGTTGAAATGCCCGAAATGAGCGGTATCGATTTCTTGCGCACGTTCAAGGAAATTCCACAGATCATCCTCATCACCGGCAAAAAAGAATATGCAGCCGATGCGTTTGATTATGATGTGACCGATTTCATTTTAAAGCCTGTCGATTATCCGAGATTTCTCAAGGCGGCCATGAAGGCGCAAACGATCAGCGGAAGCATGCAGGTGAATCATGAGAATGGGGAAGATTCCATCTTCATAAAAAAAGAGGGAAACCGTTTGATCCGTCTCCCCGCAAAAGATATCATCTGGATTGAAGCGCTCGCCGATTACGTGAATATCCACACCAAGGATGCACGTCACACCGTCCTCGCCACCATGAAATCCATCGAATCAAAACTTCCGCAAAAAGATTTCATCCGTATCCATCGCTCTTACATCGTGCGCCTCGACCAGGTTTCCGAGATCGAGGAGAATTCCGTCAATGTCGGGGGGAAAATCCTGCCGGTGAGCCGTTCACATAAAGATGATCTTTTCAGCAGGCTCAAGTTGCTGTGACAAGCAACAGTGAAAAAATTCATTGCGGATTTTGAATTGAAATTCCTCCTCCCCTTTTTTTAGACATTTTCGGTGAAAATCCGCAACCGGAAAGTGTCAATTTTTTCTTGCCTCCAGCATTTTTTTCACCGATCGCTCCACCTTCATCCCTTTCTTTTCGCCATTCGTCGGGAATTCAATGCATCGTATCGTAATTCTGAAAAATTCCTGAAAAATATTTTCATTTTTGCAGCGTAGAAATCGAGTAGCCCGGGTTTCTTTCCAGAACGAAGAAGAAAAGCATGATGGATTCGGATTACAAGAATGTGCTGGCAACTCAAAAGAGGGAGATGCAAATTGGAATGATAACAGAATTTCATCCCGTTTATAAAGACTTCAATTTTACACGCTACAGCGATCAGAAAGTGGCTGAGATGTACAAGATATTGGTAGAAGGTTACCAGCAAGGTGGAAAAGAAACGGAGGCGCAAACAAAAGTGTAGGGGTTATGCTGTTTTGTGCTTCCGCAGAAGGGCGTCTTAATGACGCCCTTCGACTTTTTTAGGGGAGGGGACAACGCTTTCGCATTCCGAATAATCCCTGTCCGCATTTTTCCTTTATTTTTTTAATCTGCGCTTGAATCTGCGTAATCTGTGGCTAACTTTCGTAATCCATCGAAACAAATGCGCCGCATCGTCCAACATTTTTTTGACCGCCATTTTTTTTCCGAACGCATCCTGTTCCTTGCGATAGGCGGCGGAATGCTGTTTGACGGATGGCTCAATGCCGTTTTCGGGCAATGGTCGCCGGAAGCCTTGCTGCGGATCATCATTTCAATTGTTTCATTGTCCGCCTTGGTACTCACCTATCTCGAATCCGCACAAAAAATCAACATGCGGAATCTGGCGATTCTTGCCATCGTCCTGCTCATTTCGTTTTCCGCATTCCTGAATGTCATCCATCATTTCGATATCGACAATGCCGTCACTTTTCTCGGTGCTTATGTCATTTGCAGCCTGTACTTCCGCTCGCCACGCGAATTGATCTTTTATCTCGTCTTCGGATTTTCCATTGCCTGCATTGCATTGTTGCTGACCGAACACCCTTACGTATCACCGCAACTTTTTGCCTTTCGCCTTTTTCTCGGTGGACTGCTTGTGCTGAGTTTGTCTTTTGCCACACGGCAATTTCAAGTGAAGCTCCAGCAATTCAGCAAGAAAGTGGCCGAGGAAAACCGTTCATTGAATGAAACGAAAGTGGCATTGGAAGAACGTCTCACACGCGATCACCTGCTGGCTATGGTGGCGAGTCGTGCAAATGCGGCTGTCATCATCAGCGATGGGAATGATGACATCGAATGGGTGAATCCGGAATTCACTGAGATTTTCGGTTACACTGCCGAAGAGGCCATTGGGAAAAAACCGGAATTCCTCCGCGGAATCGAAACGGATTCCGAAACGGCACAACGCATCAGCGAGCGGAAACGCAAACAAGAACCCTTTCATGAAATCATTCTCAATTATAAAAAAGACGGAACACCGATCTGGATGCAGATTCACGTCACTCCCCTGATTGATGAAAATGGACGGCTCGAAAGATTCGTTGCAATTGCTGAAGATATTTCTGCGATAAAAATGAAAGAGGAGGAATTGAGAAGGAGCCGCGAACAATTGAAGACCGCACAGCAACAGGCTAAAATCGGAAGTTGGGAATGGGTCGCTGGAAGTCAGGCCATCACCTGCTCTGATGAAATGGTGAGAATGATCGGATTGGAAGGATGGAAATCCGCACCCGTTCAATTGCTGATGGATCGTGTTCATCCCGGCGATTTGAGCATGTTCAAAAAATCAATTGAAACCGGATTCAACAGGCATTCCCCTTTTGAAATTGATTTTCGTGTGGTGGTGAATGGGAATGTAAAATATGTTTACCTCACCGGACAGGCTGTGAGTTCCCCGAATGGCAAAACGGAAATGCTGTTTGGGACAATGCAGGATATTACCGAACGGAAAAGGATTGAGAATGAAATGCGTCTTGCGGAAAAACAATACCGCAGTTTGTTCGAACATTCGCAGCACATGATCTGCATGCACGATTTGCAGGGAAATATCATGAGCATCAATCCTGCCGGCGCACATGCACTGGGTTTCGAACCCGAAGAAATCATTGGACGCGGAATAAAAAACTTTTTCTGGTTTGACGATACGGAAGATTATGAAAAGTACATGTCAGAATTGCACCATAACGGTCAGGCGCAAGGATTGTTGAGATTGAAAAAAAGGGACGGCGCAACAACCGTTTGGCTTTACAATAATATTTTGCTGACCGATCCTGAAAACAATCCGTACGTGCTGAGCAGCAATGTTGAAATCACTGACCGTTATGAAATGGAAAAGGAATTGCGCAAGGCAAAAAAATTGGCCGAAGAGGCGTTGGTCATGAAAGACCGCTTTGTGGCGAACATCAGTCATGAACTCCACACTCCCATGAATGCCATCATCGGATTCACGGATCTGTTGCTCAAGACAAACCTGAATTCGGAACAGCGCGAATACCTGCATGCCGTTCATCTCGCCGGCGACAACCTCACCGCAATGATCAATGATGTTCTCGATCTCGCGAAAATCGAGGCGGGAAAAATCGAGTTCGAATCAAAACCGTTCAATGTCCGCGATGTGATGTCGAATGTTCAACGCTTGCTTTCACAGACTGCCGCGCAATCCGGTTTGAAATTCGATTGGGAATGCGAGGCAAATGTTCCGATGTATGTACTTGGCGATGAATTGCGGCTCACACAAATCCTCATCAATCTCGTTGGCAATGCCATCAAATTCACCGAGAAGGGATTTGTAAAATTCATCTGCTTCATAAAATCGGAAACGGACGAACGCATTGATCTTGTTTTCAATGTGGAGGATTCGGGAACGGGAATTCCTGCCGACAAGGTGAATTCCATTTTTGAACCTTTTACGCAAGCGAGTGCGGATGCCGCGCGCAAGTATGGCGGAACAGGATTGGGATTGAGCATTGTCCATGATCTTGCAGAGTTGCAGGGTGGATCGGTTTCCGTAAAAAGTGAAGAGGGAGTCGGTTCGAGTTTCACGGTCATTCTTCCCTTGAAAAAAGTGAGCATCGAAGTGATTCAGCAAGTGGAACAGGCCTTGAAACCGATCGAATCGCCCGGAAACATTCGCGTTCTCCTCGTGGAAGATCAACCGCTCAATCAGCAACTCGCAAAAAAACTGATCAGCGATTTCGGTTTCACCTCTGAAATTGCAGTGAATGGGAAAGTGGCCATCGAACTTCTTGAAATGGAAAAATTCGATGTGGTACTCATGGATTTGCAAATGCCGGAAATGAACGGATACGATGCGACAAAAAAAATCCGTGAAGAATTGAAAATGGATATTCCAATCATTGCGCTCACGGCACATTCTTCGGTTGGTGAAAAGGAAAAATGTTTTGCCCTTGGAATGAATGATTACCTCATCAAGCCTTTCCGTGCACAGGAATTGTATTTCAGGATTGCAAGTGTGTTGAAAAAAAAGGTTGCCCTTCCGGATCAGCAAAACGAAATCCCCGTTTCTTCAAATCCATTGCGCGAACTTTCCGGTGGTGACAAAAAATTCGAACGGGAAATGTTGGAGATGATTCGGAAATCCATTCCTCCCGATTTTGAGGTTCTGAAAACATCCTTGCAGAAATCCGATTTCACCCTCGCACATACCGTTGTGCACAGGATGAAATCTTCCGTCGCACTTGCAGGTGAACATGAATTTGCCGCACTGCTCGAGGAATGCGACAAGCATTTTTCAGCAGGGGAATTTCCCGAAGATGTCAAGACCAAAATAGATGAACTGGAAATCTGGAAAGGGAAATTGATGGAAAGGTTGAATCGTGAAATCCTTGAATTGGGAAACTGACTTTCCGGATATCATTTCGGACCATTCCTGATCAGCTCGATGAATCCCGTTTTTTTGGAAATCGTATTGCTCTGGTCGGTGATCTCGGCAATGTAATAATAGACACCGTCTGGAACAGGTTTGTCATTCACCATGTAAGTTCCATTCCACGATCCATTCACATCATTCCACTCGTAAATCAATTCCCCCCAGCGATTGTAAATCCAAACATGGATTCCCGTAGCGAAAGGATCCGTTATGGTGAAGACATCATTCGAACCGTCACCATTCGGGGTGAACACATTCGGAATGACAGGTGTGCAATCTTCCGTCATCACATGAACAACATCGCGTTGGCTTTTGCAGACTCCGTCATTCGTCAAGACATAAAATGCGGTGTCATTCTGTATTCCATTGATCACAAGCGGCGAACCGGTTCCGATCACTGTTCCACCTGTCGCAGAATTATACCATGTGAGTGTAGGCGAACCGGAAGCGGCAAGTGTAACCGGAGTTCCCTTGCAAATCAGTGTATCCTGTGTCGTAGGAGGGGAAAGCAGGTTCGGCGTGAATGTCACCTGGAAAGAATCCCTTGCCATGCATCCGCCCGAATCGGAAGTTGTAAGATAATACAACCCATCGTTGAAAACATAAATCGATTGGCCGGTGGAATTTCCCGGTTGCCACACATAACCGAACATTCCCGCATTCGCTCCCAGCTCAATGGAATCGCCCTGACAGGCGGTGGTGGACGTAAGCGGTGTAATGGCTGCGCTCACGGGTGAAGGAACAATCGTCACGGAAACCGTTGTGGTGATATTGCAGGCGAGCACCGAACAACTGTAAACGCCGGGTTGTGTGATGATTTGTGTCAATCCATTTCCACTCAATGGCGGTAACCACGTGATTGAACTTCCACTTGATGCCGTCAATGAAATCGTAATCGTGTCGCCCGGACAAATCACACCGGATGGCGAAGCCTGTATGGAAGGAGTATTGTACACTTGAACGGTCACGGAATTCGAGAGCAATTGACAACTGTCGGGAGTGGAAAGCACACAATTATATATTCCGGGAGTCGTCACATATAAAATATGTCCATTGCCACCCACCGGCCCGTTCGGTCCCTGCCACGAAAAAAGTCCATTGCCCGAAGCATTCAATTCCACAGAATCTCCCGGACAAATAATTCCGTCGGAAGGATTCATCAGGATCAACGGTTGTTGCGTGAACGAAACGGTGACCGACGTTTGTCCCGAGGTGACGCTGGAACATCCGTAAGAATTCGTAACCGTATTGAATCCGACAACCGAATAAGTTCCGGGTTGATAAACCACAAGCGTATCATTCGTTGATGCATTGTTCCAGATATAACTTGTTCCACCGCTCACAACAAGAATGGCGGAATCGCCCGGACACATTTGCACATTTCCCGTAATGGTCAATACCAATGAACCCGGTGGCGGTGAAGGGAGAACGGTAAAATAATAACTGTGCGTACCGACAGTTGTATCATTTCCGCACGGACTTTGCCGAATGATTGTTTCCGTTATCGTATACCATCCCGATTGATGAACGGATACAAAAGTCATGGCGAAATTATTATTGCAATTGGTTGATGCAACAATTGTCGCGTTCGTACTTGGGGTAATTGTCCACAACACCTGTGTGAGTTCATCAATGCAAAGGATATTTGCAAATGGATTCGTGAGTGTGTCATAGGGAAAAACAGTGCACATCAAATTGTCGCATATCGTCAAGCTGTCATTTCCATCCGTATCATTCAGGCAAACCATGGCAGGGAGAATCGGTACGAGCGGATGATCGAGTGTAACCTGAACCTGATTGGAAGACGAGCATCCATTCGCATCCGTAATCACAAATGAATAGGTTCCCGAACTGTCGACCACAACACTTGCATGTGGATTTGTGTATGGATCAAAAGCGGGGCCACGCCAATAAACGGAATCGTTGCCGAAATTTCCCCCTGTGAGAATGACGGAATCCGCGCAAATCACAATCGGTTGTGTAATCGTTGCGTTATTGTTTATGACAACATTGTCGCTGATGGTTGGAGTTGCCGCAGGTTGATTGACGTGCACATAAATGGTATCCTGACTTGTATAACAACCATCCGCCGTTGTCATGGTCACGGAATAATATCCGCTTGTGGTAACATTGGTGTAGGAATTGGTCTGGCTGTTCGACCATAAATAAGTGAAGGAGGGCCCAACACTTGTATCGGGTGGAACGAGTGTTGAAGTCATCGAGCTTGCATAGAGTTGTCCTTGCTGGCAAAAATTGATCGTATCATTTCCGCAGAGATAATTCAACCCTGTGTATTGATTGATGCAAACACCCACATAAGGGGTTGTGCAACCGGAACCGTTACGGTAATAATAATCGAATGGCAACCTGTTCGGGTCAATGGGATTGCCGACAAAAATGTCTGAATTGCCTGCTGAAAAAGTTTGTCCGTAAGCATTGTAATAGGGATCGCTGCAATAATTCGATTGCGCCGCAACAAAATTATTCAGCGACATTCCATAACCATTGAAAGTCGGATAACCATAGAATGATGGATCAACCGGAGTGGCGATTGAAAAATCATAAGAGCCTGCAAGATGCGGATTGCCAGCTGCATCAATTGCAATTCCATTACACAGTTGATCTTGCCTTCCTCCGAGTTGCCGGCTCATGTTCCATGCACCGCTGTTGCTGTACTTCGCTTCGAAAATATCCCAATAGCCCGAACTGTTGAAAAGCCCGGCACCATATCTGTCGCTGTAACTGTCGAACGTGCATTTGAAATTTCCGGTAATGAAACAATCGGTTCCATCCGTTGCAACACTGCGTGATGTCAATGGCGAATCCGAACTTTCAGCAATGTCCCAAGCCAATCCTCCCGTATCGTCATACTTCGCAAGGAAAATCCGATTGGCGTATGTTGCACCCAAATTCGTATTTGTTGTTCCGAAAAAAGTGATGGTTCCCTGAAAATCTCCAGTGAGATAAATTCCATTTGCGTTATCGCATGCGATGGAATTCCCCACGTTCATTGCCCCGCCTCCTATTTTCCTGTACCACTGTTCCTGTCCCGATGGATCATATTTCACAATGAAAACCGCGTTGAGCATATTGTTGTTGTGAACAAAATCGAAAGTGATCGTGTCGGAAAATTGTCCCGTGATATAAATATTCCCTGTTGCATCACAAGCGACATCAAGTCCGCGATCTGTCAATGGCGCTGCACCTTGTTTGGCCCAGAGAAAATTTCCATTGCCATCCAGCTTCGTTGTGAATACATCGGTACTTCCATTCATGCTCGTCATGGAAGTGCTTCCGAAAGTTGCCGTTCCCGCAAATTCTCCCGTCACAATCACGTTACCGGAATTGTCAACTGTAATTCCATTTCCGATGTCGGCCAATGTTCCTCCCGCACTTTTTGCCCACAGGCAAGTTCCCGTGTTGTCGTATTTCGCAATGAAAATATCCTGCGCCCCTGCCGCCGTTACACTTTGGGAACCGAAATTGGCTGTTCCATAAAAAAAACCGGTGATGTAACTGTTGCCAGCAGCATCTGTCTTGATGGATAATGCACGATCGGAATTCGGTCCACCCGCTTTTACCGCCCAGGAAAACAATCCGTTCGTTCCCAACTTGGCGAGGAAAACATCGTCAATTCCGGAAGAGCTCAGTGTTGTGGATCCGAATGTTGCGGCTGATGTAAAATATCCTGTCACATACGTATTTCCCGCACCGTCAAGCGAAACATCCATGCCTTCGTCGATGGTTGGTCCTCCTGCATGCTGCATCCAAAATGTTTGCGCGTCAATTGTCCCGTTAAAAAACAAAAGGGCGACAAGCATAAAAACGCTTCGCTTGAACAGATGAAACATGAAAAGGTGTTTTTGGATAATCGGTGTTTGCCAAATGAAAGGTAGGCAATTCGCGGATAAAAAAAATTAGAAATGAATAAGCCACACAATTATTCCTGATAATAAACGCGCTTCACCCTTCTCGAAACGTTCGTCAACACTTCATAGGAAATCGTTCCCATGTCTTTGGCCAATTCCGTAATCGGATGATGCGGTCCGAAAACAATCACTTCATCGCCTTCCGCACAATTTATTCCCGTCACATCCAACATGCACATATCCATACAGACATTGCCGACAATTTTCGCGGCTTTTCCATTGACAAACATTTTTCCATTTCCATTGCTGAGTTTCCTGCTCAATCCATCCGCGTAACCGATCGGCACGGTTGCAATCCTCATCGTGTCTTCCGCAATTCCCTTTCTGCTGTATCCGATGGATTCACCCTTGGAAACATTTTTCAGTTGTGAAATTGTCGTTTTCAGCGTACTGACACTTTTCAGGTTTTTCTGTTCCTCTTCGCCCGCAGCGATTCCATACAAGCCGATTCCCAAACGCACCATGTCGAATTGCGCATCGGGAAAACGGAAAATCCCTGCCGAGTTTAGAATATGCCGGTGAATCGGATAGGTGAAATGTTTTTTTATCTCATCACTCATTGTTGTGAATGAACGGACCTGCCTGCGTGTGAAATCGTCATGCTGTTCCTCATCGCTCGCTGCCAAATGGGAAAATATGGATCGCACGACAAGTTCCTTGCTGTTTTGCAAACGCACAATCAATTCATTCACATCGCTTTCTTCAAAACCGAGTCGACGCATTCCGGTATCCAATTTGATGTGAACGGCAACAGGCGCTTGTGCAGGATGACGTTGCTTGAAACGTTTCGCCGCTTCATCAAAAAGTTGCAGCACACGAAAGGAAAAAATTTCCGGTTCGAGATTGTGACGGATCATTTCGTCATAACTCTGCTCTTCCGGATTCATCACCATGATCGGAACAGTGATTCCGACTTTTCGCAACTCCACACCTTCGTCTGCATACGCCACCGCGAGATAATCGACACGATGGAATTGCAACACATTGGCAATCTCAAAACTTCCACTGCCGTATGAAAACGCTTTCACCATCGCCATCAGTTTCGTTCCGGGATTCAATCTTGATTTCACAAAATTCAGGTTGTGCACCAACGCATTCAAATCGATTTCCAAAACGGTTTCGTGCGCCTTTTGCTGCAAGACCTTGCTGATGGCCTCGAAACCGAATGTGCGTGCGCCCTTGAGCAGGATGGTTTCATTGTGAAATGCACCGGTATGAAAAGCGGCAAGAAATTCAGCCGTGGAATTGTAAAAGGCGGTTTCCATTTCGCCGAACAATTCCGCTCGCCGTGAAATGGCTTCACCGATGCCGATCAATTTTGAAACACCTTTTCCCTTTATCAATTGGGAAACCTCCACGTACAGGTCCTTTTCATCTTTTCCACTCTGCAGAATATCGGAAAGGATCAATGTGCGTTTCGGGTATTGCTGTTGCTGATTCAAAAAATCCAGCGCGACGGAAAGTGAACCGAGATCGGAATTGTAACTGTCGTTGATGACGGAACAATTATTCACACCTTCCTTCAATTCCAAACGCATGGCAACAGGAACCAGCAAATTCATCCGCGATGCAATCACTTCATCATCCAATCCTAAAAATAAGAGTGTCGTCCAACAGTGGATCGCATTTTCCACCGAAGCCTCGTCGGTGAATGGGATTTTTATCTCAACGAAACGGTTGCCATAAGTCGCCTTGATCTTCGTTTCGTTCTTTTCCTTCGACACGCGCGAAATCTGCAAATCCGCTTTTGTCTTGCGCGACCAGGAAATGATTTTGCGTGTCGGATTTTCATTCTGGATTTTTGCAAAAACCGTTGCATCGTCCTTGCAAACGATGATTGTTTGCGCATCTTTCAACAAAAGCAGTTTCTCATTTGCCTTCTGCTCCCTTCCCGTAAAATTTTCGTCGTGCGCTGAGCCGATATTGGTAAGAATGGCAATGTCGGGTTTCAAAATCGATTTCAATTTTGCCATTTCCCCCCGGCGTGAAATTCCCGCTTCGAAAATGGCGAGCTCGTGATTGGAATCCATCTGCCAAACGGAAAGCGGCACACCCACTTGCGAGTTGTAACTTTTCGGGCTGCGTACAATGTTGAAATCGTCGCGCAACAATTGCCACAACCATTCCTTCACGATTGTTTTCCCATTGCTTCCCGTAATTGCAATGACCGGATAGGAAAATTGCCGACGATGGTGTGCAGCGAGTTCATGCAATGCAACCAGTGTATCGGGAACAACCAAAAAATTCGATTCAGGAAATTCCATTTCCGCATTTCCCGGCAATTCATTCACCACAAAATTCCGTATCCCATTTTCATAAACATCGGGAAGGAATTCATGCGCATCATGCCGTTCGCCGCGGATCGCGAAAAAAAGAATGTTTTCGGTTTGCGTCAGATTCCTGCTGTCAATGAGCAAACCGCGGATGGGATCATCGTCGAGAATGATCGTTTGCGAAGCGCTGATGATGCGGGCGATATCGGAGATGGTGTAGGTCAACTGGATTTTATTTCTCGATTTCAGGATGCTCTCTCTTCATCGCTTCATAAAAACAATCCCTGCACAAGGCTTCGTAGGAATCTTTCTCTCCCAACTGCACCAAATCTTTTCCTCCTGTCATCCTATGTGAATGGTTGGCCAGATTTCCGCAACGCATGCAAATGGCGTGAACCTTCGTTACGTATTCGGCAGTGGACAGCAAAGCCGGAATCGGTCCGAACGGATTGCCTTTGAAATCCATGTCGAGTCCGGCAACAATTACGCGTACACCCTGATCGGCGAGCTGATTGCAAACCTGCACGAGTCCCATGTCAAAAAATTGCGCCTCATCGATTCCAACCACATCCACATCATTCGCAAGCAAAAGTATATTGGAGGAATTCGGAACGGGTGTGGAATGGATTTCGGTTGCATCATGCGAAACCACTTTTTCCTCGTGATAACGCGTGTCAATGACCGGCTTGAAGATTTCCACTTTCAGTTTCGCAATCTTGGCGCGGCGCAAGCGGCGGATCAGCTCTTCCGTTTTTCCGGAAAACATGGAACCGCAAACCACTTCGATACAGCCACGGCGTTTGTTGGAATGAAGGGAATTTTCGAGGAACATCTACGTTTAATTGAAAGGGTCGCAGCATGAAAAAATGTACATTTGCCATGCAACGTTTACAGTGTTGCAAAGCTAACCAAAAAGCTGTTTTACTCTACGTCCATGACCGGCGATCACAACAACAAAATTGCAATCAGGAAAGAAATCGCATCATTGATCGATGCGCTCAAATCGGAATCGGACAGAATCGGCAATGACAATCTTTTCCCGAAACTTTCAATGGAACAATTGATTTCAACCATCGAGGAACTCCATCGTAAAACGATTGTCTATTCTTTTCTCGATTCGCTTCCCGAAGAAAAAAAGCCGGAAGAAAAACCCTCTGTGGAAATCCGCGAAGCCGTTTCCATTCCAACACCCGAACCTGTAGCTCCGCAACCCGAAGTTGTACGTCCCATCGTTTTTGAAAATCCCGTTGTGCAAATTCCCGTTGTGCCGGTTGAACAAAAGCCAAAACAGGAAATCCCGAATGTTGCACCTGCAAAAAAATATCCCGACATCAAGACACTGATCGGTTTCAATGAACGATTGATGTTTCTCAAATACCTTTTCAATTCCGATGGATCTTCGTATGAAGCGGCCATTTCGCAAATCAACAATTGCAGTTCATTGGAAGAGGCAAACGCTTTCCTCACGGTTGTAGGCACCGAATACAAATGGAATTCGGAAAGTGAACCGGTCTTTATTTTCAATTCCATCGTAAAGCGTCGTTTCGCATAAACCAAAATGTTCCAACGAAAATTCCCTTCCGCTTTATTTTTTTTACTGCCTTCATTCCTTTTTTTTGCCGATACGCTTTCGGCGCAGGACCGCGCGTATGCGAAACAGGTGATAGATACACTCGCTTCTCCATCGATGCACGGACGCGGGTATGTGCAGAAGGGCGACAAGATCGCTGCAAATTATATTTCCGACCAATACAAATCATTCGGGTTGATTCCTTTCAACATTGCCGGAAATTATTTCCAGGATTTTTCTTTTCCGATCAATACTTTTCCGGGAAAAGTGGAAATGACTTTCATCTGGAAAAACGGGAAAAAGGAAGTTTGTGATCCGGGAGAACATTTTTTGGTACACAGCAATTCCCCGAGTGTGAAAGGTCATTTTCCGGTTGTGGATTTGGATTCGGCGATTGTGTATGATGATGCGAAGTGGGCGAATTTCAAAAAACTGGATTTGAAAAAAAGTTTTGTCCTTGTCGACACGACGGGAGTGCACACAAAAAAAGAATTGCTGTATCTCAACAACTTTGAAAATTATCCTGTCAATGTAAAAGGGATCCTGATTCCTGTCAGGCAAAATCCGATGACGGAAAGCTGTTCCAAACTGACACCCTGGGATTTTTCAATGATCCAATCCACCGTTCCCGTAATTGAAATCGAGAATGATTACAAGACAGTCGACGAAATTGAAATCACGGTCGGCGCAAAATTCATCAGGAATTACACTTCGCAAAATGTAATCGGTTATGTCAAGGGATCCGCCAATCCGGATTCATTCCTTGTCTTCACAGCGCACTATGACCATCTCGGGCAAATGGGAAAAAAAGTTTATTTCCCCGGCGCGAATGACAATGCAAGCGGGATTGCCATGCTGTTGAGTTTGGCGAGATATTATTCCAAACCCGAGCACAAGCCGAAATGCTCGATTGTATTCATGGCGTTCGGAGGAGAGGAAGTGGCATTGCTGGGCTCGAGATATTTTACGGAGCATCCGCTTTGTCCGTTGAACAGAATCAAATTCCTCATCAACATGGATATTCTCGGAACGGGTGATGAAGGAATCATGGTGGTGAATGCAACTCTTTTCGATTCGCCATTCAAGACACTTCAGAAATTGAATACGGCCGGCAATTATCTCACCTCGGTAAAAGCAAGAGGCAAAGCCGCCATCAGCGATCATTATTTTTTTACGGAAGCCGGCGTTCCCTCCTTTTACATTTATACACTCGGTGGAATAAAAGCATACCATGACACTTGCGATCGCAGGGAAACACTTCCGCTGACAAAATTCGAACAACTTTTTTCCTTGCTGAGGGATTTTGCCAATTGGGAGGATAACCTGTGAAATGGAGCGGCAGAAAAAAAGTGGCTGTGGGCAGGAAAAAATTACGGAAATAAAAAGGGGGCGAAAAAAAAGTGGCAGTTGCAGGAAAAAAATAAGGGAAACAAAAGGGGCAATCGCGATTGGCTCGATTTGAAATAATTAAAACGGAAAACCATGGAAACGAAACCGAAAACTTTGGAGGAACTCAAGCAGATGCGGAAAAAAATCCGCAACGTGAATGAGGTGCATAAGGAAAGATTAAGCGTTCTCGACAAATTGGCTTTGTGGATTACCGATCATGTGGGCAGCATGGGTTTCTTCATCATCATTTTCATCTGGACCGCATTCTGGCTGAGCTGGAATATCTTCGCGCCTGCCAGCATGCGATTCGATCCCACTCCCGCATTTGTGATGTGGCTTTTCATTTCCAACATGATCCAGATTTTCCTGATGCCGTTGATCATGATCGGACAGAATCTGCAATCGAAACATTCCGAGGCGCGGGCCGAAGCCGATTTTGAAATCAACCAGAAAGCGGAACGGGAAATAGAAACCATTCTGCAACACCTCGAAAATCAGAATGTGATGATTGAGAATCAGAACAAGCTGATTCTGCAAATTCTCGAAAAACAGAAACCTTAAAACAATTTTGAATTTTGGGTTCTGGATTTTGAATTGTTGTTACGGCACTTTTAGAATTCGGAATTCAGGAATCAGAAACCAATACTCCATGAGCCGCCTCTACATCGTACCAACTCCCATTGGAAATCTCGAAGACATCACGCTCCGGGCTTTGCGCATCCTGAAAGAGGCGGATTTGATTTTGGCGGAAGACACACGCGTGACGGCGAAATTGCTGCAGCACTACGAAATAAAAAAACCGGTGCATGCACACCATCAGCACAACGAACACAAAACGGTTTCATTCATTGCCGAACAAATTTCATCGGGACAAAATGTTGCGCTCGTGAGCGATGCTGGCACACCCGGAATTTCCGATCCGGGATTTTTGTTGATCCGTGAATGCCTGAAACTGGGAGTGGAAGTGGAATGTTTGCCGGGCGCAACTGCGTTCGTGCCTGCGCTCGTACAAAGCGGATTGCCTTGCGATGCATTCGTATTTGTCGGATTCCTCCCGCAAAAAAAAGGAAGGCAAACAAAATTGAAATCGCTTGCAGAAGAAAACCGCACGATGGTTTTTTATGAATCGCCGCACCGATTGATAAAAGCATTGGAAGAATTCAAGGAACATTTCGGCGCGGAAAGAAAAGTTTCTGTCTCGAGGGAATTGACAAAAATGTTCGAAGAGACTTTCCGCGGAACGGTGGAAGAAACGATTGCACATTTTTCCGCAAAAACAATCAAGGGTGAAATCGTGATTGTTCTCGAGGGGAAAACGGAAGAGTAAAAAACCTTTCGGGAATGAAAAAGATAGCGGCGAAGAAAACAAGACATTGGCCTTGCCTAATTTTGCTAAAGCGGAAAAGGGTATTGGGTGATTGAGGTAATTCGGGGCAAAGGATTTTCCTATCATCCAGCTTAATTGCCCCAATCACTCAGTCAACTTAATTACCCAATTACCTTAATCACCCAGTTACCTTAATTACCCTCATTACCCAACCCCATATTTCCCCTTTTAGTACCTTTCAGCGACCAAATCGATTATGCAGCATATTTCCATTAAATCAGGTGCGCCTCCGGGGTCGCTGGTGTATCTCGGGCGCGAGACGAATGACAAGGTCCGCATCACACTGATTGAATACAACGAACACGATTTTTTTGAGCGGCATTTTTTTGACATTCGCGAATGCATTGCGCAAGTGCAAACCGGAATGGTGAAGTGGATCAATGTGGATGGTGTGCACGACATGGCCATTATCGAGGAGATCGGAAAACTTTTCAATATCCATCCGCTTACACTTGAAGATATCGCCAATACGAATCAGCGTCCGAAATTCGAGGACTTTGAAAACTATCTCGTCGCGATGATGAAAATGATTTTCGAAGATGACAATCTGAAAAAGCAGACGAATGACGCTTTGGTTTCCGAACAACTTTCCATTTTATTGTTTCCCGATCAAACCGTTATTTCATTCCAGGAAGCCGACGGCGGTGATGTTTTTGAAATTGTGCGTGACCGATTGCGATTGGGAAAAGGCCATATCCGAAAATCAACCGCCGATTATCTTGCGTACTCGCTGATGGATGCGGTGATCGATTCCTATTTCAACGTGCTTGAAAAAATCGGTGACGAAATTGAAATTCTCGAAGACAATCTGGTGGATCATCCCGGTCCGGAAATGTTGCTGCAGTTGCACAACATCAAACGGCAAATGGTTTATTTCCGAAAGGCGGCGTGGCCGATGCGGGAGTTGATCAATAATCTGGAGCGTAGCGAATCGCAACTCATCGGCGAACACACTTCGCCTTATTTGCGTGATGCGCACGATCATTCCATTCGCGTGATCGATACCATTGAAACGTACCGCGATCTGCTTTCGGGCATGATGGATCTGTACATGTCGAGCGTGAGCAACCGGATGAATGAAGTGATGAAAACATTGACCATCATCACCACCATTTTCGTTCCACTCACTTTCATCTGCGGCATTTACGGAATGAATCTGTCGGGAATGCCGGAATACAAATGGGACTATGCCTATCTCGCGTTTTGGATCCTGATGATTGGAATCACATCCTCGCTGATTTATTATTTCAGAAGGAAAAAATGGCTGTGAGAATTATTTTCAAGTGATTGGCCAATGAAAACTTTTGTTCATCAAAAAAACAAAACATGAAAAACATTTTTCTCTTTTTGATTTTCACAATCCTGATCTGGTCTTGCAGAAACGGAAACTCCGAAGCGAATGCCGATTCCCTGAGAACGGATTCCGCCTTGAAAGCGCAAGCCGCCATGCCGAAAATAATTACGCGAAGCAAGGATACGCTGCACATGGTTACCCTTCCACCGGTGATGGAAGGCGACATTGTTTTTCAGATTGACACGAGCGAACAATGCAAGGCGTTCGGAGCCGCAACCGGTTCGAAATACAATAACATGGGCATAATTTTCATCCGTCCGTTGGGTAATCTTTACATGGTGCTCGAAGCGAAAGACAGTGCACACACAATGCCATTGACCGAATGGGTGGATGCGGGACAGGGGCAACATGTTGCGTTGATGCGACTGAAAAATGCGAACATGCTGTTGACCGATAAAAAAACAATCGACTTGAAAAAAGTGATGCGCAGTTGCAAGGGAAAAATGAACGACCATTATTTCAGTTGGTCGGATGATGAGGTTTATTGCAGTGAAATGGTTTGGAAAGTCTATCACGAAGGATTGCACATCGATTTGTCCACACCGCGTAAATTGAGTGAGTTCAATCTGACAGGACCACTCGTGAGTCAACAGATGAAAAACAAATACAATGGGAAAATCCCAAAAGACGAAAAGGTGGTTTCTCCCGATGATATTTTCCATTCCCAACACCTCACCTTGATTTATGAGCATTGAAAAAAGGAGATTGGGGTAATTAGGGTATTGGGGTAATTGAGGAAAAAAGTTGACCCAATTACCAATTACCTCAATTATCCCAATACCTCAATCACCCAATTACCATATTTACCTTAAATTAGCGTCGGCAAAACAAAAAAATTCAACTACCAATTACCATGAAAAAATTCATCGCAATTCTTTGCATCGCTCCGTTCATTCAATTGTCGGCAAGAAATATTTCCGACGTTGTCAATGCAAACGGGAAAGTAACTGTCAATGACATCAAGGAACTTTTCGTCCCTTCCGACGCTGTCGGCGATACCAATAAAACGGATGCCAGCAATATGAAACAGGGTTTCTGTATTGAGCGCACCGGTGCGTACGACTGGCAAGGAAATTATATCAATGG
>CAYMZV010000026.1:23693-25521 GCA_964394965.1 uncultured Chryseobacterium sp. | reverse complement strand
CCGAAACACCCATTCACAATGCAAGCGCTCCCAATTTATTCGTGCAGGCATACGGGGAAAAACATTGGGTGCTCTATACGAATTACCACACGCCCATCATTGATCCCGCTCCCGTGCGGAACATTTACCGCAGCGCACCGATCCGTTCCAATTATTATTTCAATCCCTTCGATGAAAAACCGGATTACAAGACTTATCCGTGTTACGAATTCATTGAGGGATATGAAGTGTTCTTGAAAAAAGGCGATGTGTTGTGGAATCCGCCCTTTGTGTGGCACACCATAAAAAACACGTCCGATTCCATTGGCGTCGGTTACCGTTGGTTCGCGCCGTTCTATTCGTGGAAACTTTCCCCGCTTTACGCAACACTCGACCTGTTCGCAAGAAAACCGCCCATCTGGAAATCAATCAAGCTGATGAAGATGGACATGAATCTTGTACATCTCGCGGAAACAGGGCGTTTGGATGAATACATGAAAAGCGTCGAAAAGAAAAAATAATTTCTTGTGTACTATGCCTCCGTGGCAAAAAACCAATGGCAAATTTCCCACAAGCAGAAAAAACAATTCCCTGGTATTCCTACAAAGGCGGAGAATACAAGGGAAATCTTCCTGCATTTTTCGACACTGCCAATTGGAAATGGATCCGCGAAAGTGAAAATGCATTTCCCGCAATCCGAATTGAAATTGAAAATCTGCTCAGCACAAAAAACAATATTCTCGAACCGTATTTCAACGCTTCCTTGGTTTCCGATACCGCCAATCCGAATGACGGAGCCGGGCGTGGAAAATGGGAAGTGGTGAATTTTTATTTCTGGGGAAAAGAACTGAAAGAAAATTGCGAAGCCTGTCCGCAGCTGGACCGTTTGCTGAAAACCATTCCCGGAATGTTGAGTGCCGGCATCAGCCGACTTTCGCCGCACACCGAAATCAAACCTCATTATGGCGATACGAACTTGATTGCACGTTGCCATTTGGGATTGAGCATTCCCGAAGGATTGCCGAACTGCGGATTGAAAGTGAAAAATGAAACGCGTGAATGGCAAAACGGGAAATGGCTGGTGTTTTGCGATGCGCATGAACATTCCGCCTGGAACAAAACGGATAAATTCCGTTACATCTTGATAGTGGATGTGGTACTGCCGGAATTCGTGGGAAAGAAAAAAAACATTGCCGCAAATGTGCGTTCACTCTTGGCCTTGCAGAAAAAATTGGACGCAAATCCGAAATTGAAAAAATTGCCGGGAATCATTTTGGCCCTGATGCGGAGATGGTATAAATGGTTTGGATGAAAAAAATAATCAGGACAAATTCGGTAAATTTGATTTTATAATAATATATCCATGGTCAACCTGAATGATATTTTAAAACTTCCTCTTGCTGAACGAATTCTTGCCGTTGAGGCGATTTGGGATAGTATTGCTGCCGAAAACAAGGAATATCCGATCAGTGAGGAAGAATTTCATGTCTTGGAAGAGCGTTGGGAGGAATACAAGAAAAATCCTGCTGCAGTAAAAACCTGGGAAGAAGTGAGAGCGAATATTTTCAAGAAATTTTAATGTTTGTCCTTTTTCTTTCACCTGCAGCCGAACAGGACATTTCTGAAGTTGCTGTTTGGTATGATCATCAGCGTAAAGGTTTGGGTGCCGATTTTTTGCTTTCAGTTGAAGCTGAATTAAGTTCAATTCTCAGAAATCCTTTTCATTATTCCGAGCAAAGACTTGGATTCAGAAGGGGAATTTTGAAACGATTTCCTTACGCGATTTTTTATCGAATGGAAAAACAACAAATTATCGCTGTTGCCGTTTTCCATTTCAGCAGAAAACCTT
>CAYMZV010000026.1:0-23683 GCA_964394965.1 uncultured Chryseobacterium sp. | reverse complement strand
TTTTTCTCCGTTAGGATACCAAGCAAAGCAGACTCCATTTTTATTCCCATTTTTTGCCTTGACTCTCATTCTTGTTTTGGGATGGACAAAATCCAGCCAGACGGGCAAGGATGATTATTGGCTGAAAAAATGCAACGGTGGCGGTGAAGATTCCTGCTGTTATGTCGACCGTTCGGGCAATGTAAAAATTCCGGTTGGAAAATATTTCCTGCTGTTCACCGACACTTTCCGAACCATGGCGCTCGTTGCCGACAGCGAAGGATTCATCGGCATAAACAGGAAAGGTGAAAAATTGCTCAACGCATTTTGTTTCGACAACGGACCCGACGATGTTTCCGAAGGTTTATTCCGGATTACGAATGGGGATAAATACCTGAAACAGAAAATCGGTTTCGCAAACATGAAAGGCGAAATCATCATTCCTCCTACACTCGATCACGCCGAACCTTTCAGCGAAGGCTTGTCTGCATTCTGCAAAGGCTGCACACTCGTTCCCGATGCTTATGAAAACGTGAATATCGTTGGAGGGAAATGGGGTTACATCAACAAAAAAGGGCAAGTCGTCATCGAACCGAAATACACGTGGGCGAATTCATTCTCCAATGGAAAAGCTTCCGTCGAATTGGACAGCGCACATTACATCATCAACCGGTCAGGGAAAATCATGAAGAGGGAATGATTTCTTGAAACTGAAAATCATTCCTCATCCCGGAAATTGATCTTCCTCACCATCCATTCATAATAACCCTGTTTCACTTCGGGTTTCGGTTTGTTTTTCCGCTTCGAGGATTTCGAAAAATCCTTCCTGAAAAGTTGCGGATAATAAAATGTCGGATTCATCAGCCATTTGAAATGACGCTTGAAAAAAGACAATTCTGCTCCGGGAAATTTTGCAATGTCGATATGCGGATCCAACTTCTTCAACAGTTTTGAAAACTCGCTGTAGTTGAAATGGTAATAATCCGAAGAGCCCCACGACTTCACCAATTCCATTCCGAGATGGAACGTAAGGTGTTGTTCAGTGAGCAACAGCGGATTTTCGGCGAAAGAAAAAAGATTGTAAAAAATATCATTCCCCGCAGGCGGAATTCCGATGCAGATATTGGTGGGAATGAATTTTTCAAACAGCGATTTTTTGAAAACAAAACAATCGTAACCCGAGTGCATGTAACCCGCATGCGCCTGCATCACCTCGAGCGGAGCATCTTTCAACCTGGCGGGAATCCGTCTCCGGTTGATCACCAACGCATCATGATTTTTTTCCAGGTACCATTTCACCACATTGTAAAAATCGGGCATGAGCGCAATGTCGATGTTCGTGAAAATGATGTAATCGCCTGACGCATTTTTTATCCCTTCGGAAAGCAAATCATGGATCACGGGCAATTTCCGCTCGACAGTGAATTTCTTGATGTCGGCAACCGAACGTGCAAGCGGAATGGTCTTGTCGAATTCATTTTCCGTTTGTCCGATCGAATCCGGAAACGCAACGGCAATCAGCTCAACCGAAATAGTTCCCTTCAACCGTTTCCGGCTTTCCGCAATGGATTGCAACGTTGTTTTCTGCGCAGCGAACAACTCCGGATTTTCATTTTCCGAAACAGGATTGATGATATGGGAGAAAGTCGCCAGTTGATTTTTTATTTGGAATAACAAAGTAACGAAAACATTCAGGCAAGCGGATAATCCAATTTTTCCAGAATATCACCGAACGCGGCATTCAATTTGGAAATCGTTTCGGGTTTCAATTTTTCCTTGTAATCGCCCGGTGTAACGCGGCGTTTGTGCTGATTGACATCTTCCGTTTTCACATTGAAATCACCCAGCGAATACAGCTTTTCCTTTTGTTCTTGCGTCACATCCAACTCGCAAAATCCTGTCAATTTATCCACCTCATTCCTGAAATCCAGCACCCAATCTTCATAACGGATGAAATGCACAAACGGTTTTCCCACCAAATGATCCACATAATTTTTGTACGCGCTGTAAAATCGCGGAATGTGATCGATCACATGTTCGTCAATCGTTTTTGTCAATGCTATTTTCCTGCGGCGGATATATTTTCTCGAAACCAAAAGATGGCTGTAACGAACCGAAAAATAGTGTGAAGTGAGAATGTCGCGCGGATCGCGCAAAAGCAAAATGACTTTATACTTTTCGGGATTTTTTATTTCACGGTACAAACGCAACGGTCCATAAAAATAACCGAGCGGATGGAAAACGGTATCCAGAAATGCCTTTTCAAATGTTTTTTCATTGGCAACAGGACCTTTTGTGGCATAATAACCTTCGAGATCGATGTGAACAAGATCCGTTTCATTCGCAATCGCCCTGATCACTTTTGCACTGAACATCGAAGCGCTTTTGTGAACGGTAAAAAAAACAATGCTCGGATGTTTCGATTGGGAAAAATCCTCACCCTTGATGATGCGATGCACCGGTTGCGTTCTCCAATACACCCATTCACGCGGCTTGATGAAAAAATAAAGGTTGAATGTGGGAAAACGGTTCTTCACGAGATTGTTCGCAGCAATGTGCATGCGGTCAATTGCACGAAGAAACGGATTGGTGAGAATGGCCATTGCGATGACAAGGTAGAAAGCAAATTTTAAAGAAATCAATCTGCAAGGAGAAATTTCCTGAATCGGTTTTGAAGATTGAATGTCGAACACCCAACATTGAATCAAAAGTAAAATCCAGACAATCACTTCGACATTCGATGTTCAATATTGAATATTCATTTCCCTTCGGAAGTTAATCCCTAAATTAGTCGCACCAATCCTATGCACATGAATTCCACAGGGGGGTTCAACCACGAACTCCTGTTTTCGGAAACGATGAATCCCCCTCCGGGATTATTTTTCCGTCTCACAGCGGGATTCAGGATTCTGCCCGACTTTTTTATCATCGGTGTACAAAAAGGCGGAACCAATTCGCTTTATCATTACCTCACCCGTCATCCGCAAATCATTCCGGCACAACGCAAGGAAATTTATTTTTTCAATAACGAAAACAATTTTGAAAAGGGATTGGCTTGGTACCGAAAACATTTTGCATTGAATTCCCGCCGGAAAAAACAGGAGAAAAAAAATAATTGCAGGGCATTCACGCTCGATGCCACAACCAATTATTTTGAAAATACGGAAGCTGCAATCCGACTGAAAAAAACTTTTCCCGATGCAAAGGCAATCCTTCTCCTGCGCAATCCCGTCGAGCGCGCTTGGTCGCATTACAAAATGTCGGTGCAATATGGTTTTGAAAAACTCGGTTTTGAAGAGGCGCTTGCCGTCGAAGACGAACGTTTGAAAAATGCCTCGCAATACAAAGGAGCGAATCCGAAACACGATTATGTTTTTCAACGGCTCGCCTATCGCACAAAAGGCATTTACATGAATTACCTTCCCGCCTGGCAAGAAAAATTCGGGAAAGATTTATTGGTTCTCCGCAGCGAAGATTTTTTTTCCGATGAGGCGATTGTTTACGGCAACGTTTTGCAATTTCTCGGACTGAAAGATTTTCGTCCACCCGCATTTGAAACGGTCAATGCGGGAACAAATGAACAGATGAAAGCGGAAACAAGAAAAATGCTTCAGGAATTTTACGAACCACACAACGGCGAATTGAAAAAATTCACCGGAAGGGATTTCAATTGGTGAGATGAAAAGATCCAACAACATTTTCCATCACCTCATCAACCTGTGCACTTACAGGCTCACGCGCATGCGCAGCAACATCCGTACGGAACGCAAAAGCGCAGACCTTGCACATGCACCCTTGTTCGTCACGGGCATGTTCCGCTCGGGCACAACCATCACGGCAAAAATCCTGATCGAAAACGGTTTTGATCCCGGTCCAACCAATCACTTGCTGCAAGGCTTGGGAAAAAGAAAAGAAAATAATCCGGATGGGTTTTTCGAAAATTATCTTTTCATGGATTTGAGTCTGTACATTTTTTCAAAATCAAATTCATGGGGCGATCGTCCACCGAATGAAGAAATGCTGGAAAATTTTCACATCGATTCTATTCCGGACAAGGATTTTCAGCGCTTTTCCATTGTGGATATTCATGATGACCGCATTCCGAATAAATTGAAAATGGATGTCTTGCGGAAATATTGCCCTTCGAATATCCATGATTATCTCGCTCAGGAATTTCATTTTCCTTTTGTCATCAAGAATCCGCACCTTGCCGTGATGCACAAACTTTTTGCAAATCATTTCCCGAACGCAAAATTCCTTGTCGTTTTCCGCCATCCCGAAACGGCAATCGCTTCTGCAAAAAAAATCACCCCGCATGCGGATTATGCGTTGTACATTGATTACTATAAGAATCTTCTCGCCGATGAAAATCCGAACATCACCTTTTTCTCCTTTGAAAATCTGGTGACGCAACCCGAAAAAAGCATTGACGCATTGATTCGGAAATACGATTTGAAAAATGACGGAAAGGAAAAATCGGTAAAACTCATTGACAAAAAAAGGGCGGAAGGAGTGAACACTGAAATTGTTTCCTCATGGCCATTGGATTTGAAAGTGATGTATTCGGAATTATTGGAACGCGCAATCAACTGAAATGAAAATCGTACACATCAATACTTACAACACCGGTGGAGCCGCAAAGGCCTGTCTCCGTTTGCATTCGGCGTTGCTCAAGCAAGGTGTCGATTCGAAAGTGCTGCTTCTCTACAAAACCGATTACAGCATTCCCGAAGTTTATGATTTCCGTGATCACAATCGCGGGACGATGAATTTCTGGTCGGAGAAAATCCGGAACCGTTTGCAGAATGATTACAATCGCCTGCGCATCATTTCGAAAGGCGATCACATGATTCCGTTTTCATTTTCAGAAACGGTTTGGGATATTGCCGAACATCCGCTCGTACAACAAGCCGATGTGGTGCATTTGCATTGGGTGGCTGGATTCCTGGATTACCATTCCTTTTTCACGAAGTGCACGAAGAAAATTGTTTGGACACTCCACGATGAATTGCCTTTTTCAGGCGGTTACCATTATGAAAAAGACCTTGACAAGGAAAAATATGCGGCATTGATCAATGAGAATCTTGAAATAAAGACCAACGCCTTGAAGGATGCAAAAGTGGAAATCGTTTGCCTTTCGGAATACCTGAAAGCCATTTCTCAGAAAAGTCCTGTCTTCCATTCCTACACGCATCACCTCATCAAAAACGGAATGCCGGAAGACGTTTTCCATTTACAGGATAAATACGGATGGAGAATGAAAATAAATTTTCCGTTGGATAAAAAAATCCTGCTTTACATTTCGGATAATATGGCTTACAAACGGAAAGGTTTTGACCTTTTTTCGGATGCCGTAAAAAAATCCGATCTGGATGATTTTCACATTGCCATCGTCGGTGATCCGCGCGGTGCTGAAATTCCCCAACAGGAAAACATCCGTTTTTTCGGACCCATTCACGACGAAAAGGAAATGGCCGCACTGTACGCGTCTGCCGATCTGCTCGCCTGTCCTTCGCGCGAAGACAATCAACCGAATGTGATTACCGAAGCACTGTGTTGCGGATTGCCTGTCGTTGCTTTTCGGAACAGTGGTGTGATGGAAATGATCCATGAAAAAAACGGTTTGTTTGCAGAAGCGGAAAACGGTGAAGCGCTTGCAGCTGCCATTCGAAATGGTTTGACGACAAGCGATTTCAATTCCGAAACAATTGCGGCCGACGCGAAGAAAACGTATTCGGATTCAACAATGGCGGAAAAATATATTGGCGTTTACCAGCAATGATTTCAAGTGGAGAATAAATCGGCAGAAAATAAATCGGGCATGACAGGCAGGATAAAGGAACTGTCCGGCATCGCCCTGATCTTGCTTCTCGCCGCCGGAGTCATCCATCTTTTCCGCATCGAATACCTTTCGGGATTCGACCAGTATTTCCCGTTCATTGCAGGAGTTGTATTTTTACACAACCTTTTCCCTTACAGGCTCCGCGATTGCCTTTTCCCATTCTGGACATTCGCCCTTCTTCTCCTCAGCGCAGGCGTGACAATTGCGTCAGGTGTGCTGGGAATAATTTTTCTTGCCGTTGCGATCACGTTCATTCCACAAAAAGGGTTTCGCAATTTTTCCGCATTCCTTTTGTTCACCGGAATGATTGCACTGCGCATTTTATTCCACAATGAAGGGATTGCAGGAACAATAATTACTGTCGGGGGAATCTTCATCATGCTCCGTTTCATTTTCCTGCTCTATGAAATCTCATTCATGAAAGTCAAGCCTTCCTTTTTATTGCGCGTGAATTATCTTTTCATGTTGCCGAATATTTTCTTTCCGCTTTTCCCTGTTGTCGATCCTCTCGTTTTTTTCAAGCACAGGGAAGAGGATGCCGCCGAAGCGAACACACAGGGAAAATCGTGGCTCGCACGGGGAATCCTGCACCTGTTGTTTTACCGCTTCATTTACCTCTACATCGCACCATCCATTTATGAATTGCATTCCTGGTTCGATCTGCTCACCTTCATCCTCTGCGGCTATTCACTCATCCTGCGCCTCTCGGGAATTTTTTATCTGAGTGGTGGGATCCTTGGACTGATGGGTTACAAACTCCCACCCGTTTTTGAAAATTATTTTCTCGTCCGGAATTTCCGCGACCTGTGGAGACGGATCAATCTTTATTGGAGACATTTCATGTGGCGCGTTTTTTATTACCCGATGATTTTCAAATTGAAACGTTGGCCGCAGAAAAGGGCGGTGCTGTTTACCGTGTTGGTCATGTTCGGTGTAACGTGGCTGCTGCATGGTTGGCAATGGTATTGGGTGAAGGGGTTTTTCCCGATCGTGCCGAATGACATTTTGTATTGGTCGCTTTTCGGAATCATTCTCGCTTACGTTTCTGTCCGCGCATTCTCGAAAGACAAAAACAATCTTGCAGCATCACCTTTCATGAACGGTATTGGAATTGTTTCCATGTTTTTTGCGATGAGTTTGCTCTGGTCGTTGTGGACAGCTTCCTCATTGACGGAATGGTTGTATATCATGTCGAAATTTTCCAAATTGGATTTGCGCGATTCGATTTTCCTGATTTCATCCGTCATCGGAATTTTTCTCTTCGGGGGAATCCTTTCCGTCCTCCAAGACAAAATCAATCTTTTCGGTTTCTTCGTACGTGAGCCACGCAAGGAAATGAAATTCATTTTTCTCGCCTTGCTGATTGGAACAGGAATCATTTACAAAACGGGCAATCACCTTTCCGATTATCCGTTCTCAAAAATTGTCGATCCGCAACTCAACAGCTTCGACCGCATGATTGTGGAACGCGGTTATTACGAGCAATTGCTCACGACGCCGAAAATTTCACAGGAAATAAATTCCCTTTTCACAAAGCCCGAACAAAAGGATTTCCAGAATCCGGCTTATGAAAAGGCCACAGGCTTACTTCCCAAAAAAATAAAACCATCTTTCAGTACTGTCTTCAAGGGAAAACTTTTTACGACAAACTGTTTTGGAATGCGAGACAGGGCATATCCATTGCAACCCGATCCGGGTGTGTATCGGATTTGTCTGCTCGGCGGTTCGTATGAAATGGGATCGGGAGTGGCGGATGGTGAGCCGTATGAACAATTGATGGAAGATTCCTTGAATCGTTCGGGAATCAAAACCGAAATCCTGAATATGGGAGTTGGCGGTTACAGTTTACTGCAAATGGTGAAAATGGCCGATAGCAATTGCGCACAATATTCTCCCAATGCGATTGCGTTTGTTTCCCACTCTTCCGAAAAACAACGCATGATAGAAAGCATTCTCGATCTGGTTGCCCGCAACAGCGATCCGGAATATCCTTATCTCAAGAAAGTAATTCGGGAGTCGGGAATTGCTTCAAAAAAAATGTGCCGCGCGGAAATGTATGATCGCCTCTTGCCGTATTCCGATTCATTGCTCCATTGGGCTTTTCATCAAATGGCGGAATCGTGCAGGCAATTCCACAATCAATCGGTCTGGATTTATTTGCCTGCCATTGGCGACTTGCGTGCGGATGATGATCTCGCAACCTGCAAGGCAATTGCACAATCGGAAGGATTTCAGGTCATTGATCTTTCCAATGTGTACAATGGATTCGACAACAACAAGATCACCGTTTCAGATGAGGATACGCATCCGAATGAATTGGGACACCAATTGATCGCCCATGAATTGTTTCCTGAAATCAGGAAAAAAATAGAGCGGGACAATGCTGAATTTATTCCGGCAAAAAAAGAATGAGGGAAACAATTCTCTTTCTATATTCACATACCCCAATCGCAAACAAACAAAACGCTAATCTTTTTGCCATGAACAAAGATGAAATCCGCAGCACAGTGAGAGCTTTTCTCATTGACAATATTTTCGGTGGAAAAGACGATGGAAAATTGCAGGACGACACCGCTTTGATTTCCAGCCGCATCATGGATTCCATCATTGCCTTGAAATTGGTGAGTCACCTCGAAGACAAATTCCACGTTGAACTCGAAGCGCACGAAGTGGATCAGGATAATCTGGATACGATCAACAAGATGGTGGAATTCATTTCATCGAAAGGAAAGTGAGTTCCCGTTTACAGGAGATATTTTTTTCTTCCGCAAAAAAATTCGGGGAAAGAATCGCCCTCGAGGAAATTTCAGGGCATTCGATTTCCTATTCCGAATTGGAAAAATCGGTTCGTGAAAAATCCGCTTTTCTATCAGCAAATAAAATCGGAAAAGGTTGCCGTGTTGCGGTGCTGGCTCCCAAATCCATTGACACAATTTCCACCTTGTTTGCCATTCTCGAATGTGGCGCCGCTTACATTCCAATTGATGCTGAAATTCCCGACGAACGCCTTCAACAGATTCTCGGCAATCTCAATCCACACGCTTTAATCGGTTCGCAGCTTGGAGCAAGGAATCCGGAGAACAGTTTCAATCTGCCGAACGGGAAATCGGTTGCAACATTTTTCACTGCGGAAAATCATTCGGAAGATCTTGCGTACATATTGTATACGAGCGGAAGTACGGGCGCTCCCAAAGGTGTGTGCATCACGCATGGGAATGCACTCGCGTTCATCAACTGGTGCGCGAAAACTTTTCCGGTAAATGAAAATGACCGTTTCAGTTCCATCGCTCCTTTGCATTTCGATCTTTCCGTTTTTGATTTGTATGTATCGTTGGGTTGTGGAGCAACGGGTGTTCTCTTCGACGAAGCGACCACAAAAAATGCACGCATGATGGGGGAACTGCTTTGCAAAAAGGATATTTCCGTCTGTTATGCCACCCCGAGTTTGCTCAGCCTCGTTTTGAATTTCGGGAAAATCGAGTCAAGGGATTTTTCAAAAATGAGATTGGTTTTATTCGCAGGAGAGGTTTTTCCCGTTCAACACCTGCATGCACTGATGAAGTTGTGGGATAATACAACCTTCTACAATTTGTACGGACCAACGGAAACGAATGTCTGTTCACATTACCGAATTCCGGTTCCCATCGACGAATCGCAATCCGAGCCTTATCCGATCGGGAAAATCTGTTTGCACCTCGAAGGGAAAATCACCGGAGAAGGTGAATTGTTGATTGCGGGTGAAAATGTAACCATCGGTTATTGGCAACGGATTGACTTGAACTCGAAAGCCTTTGTGCAATACGAGGGAAAAACATTTTACAAAACCGGCGACCGCATTGAGGAAAATGCAAAAGGCGATTTGATTTTCCGTGGACGGATTGACCGCATGATCAAAAAGCGCGGTTACAGGATTGAACCGGAAGAAGTGGAAGCGACTTTGCTGCGCCATGCGGATGTGTTGGAAGCTGCCGTGATAGAAGGAAAGGATGCGGATGGCTATTCATTGATCAAGGCATTTTTGTCACTGAGAAAAAATTCGGAAGGGAATCTGATTTCCATCAAGCAGCATTGTCTGGAATTGTTGCCCGCGTACATGATTCCCGAAAAAATCATTTTCATGGAATCGTTACCGAAAACCTCGAGCGGGAAAGTCGATTTGAAAGAGTTGGCGAAGATCAAATAAGAATTTATTTCTTCTCCTCATCATAAACCGAAAGGTGAAACTTCGGCGGACCATTGATCCCTCCACCCGATTCCTCGAATTGCAAAATCATTTCGGTCCCATTCACTTTCCACTTTGCACGGTAATGAACGATGGAATATGAATTGTGAAGCGATTGTGTTTTGTAATGTGCGTCAAGTGTGGGCGAAGCGCTGTCGGGAACACCGAACTGTTTTTGAGCTTCTGCAATCAATTGCGACAGGCGGTTGCACATTTTGGAATAGGCGTCTTTCGCAGGAAGATCATAATTGTCGCCGTCATAATCATTGAGGGAAAATAAAGTCAATTTGTCGTTCAGGAACAGACATCTCCATTCACCGTTTTTCCCATAAGCGGAATCCTGCGCCAACCAAATTTCAGGTGAGTCTTTGATCTGATCACTCAACAGTGGATATTTTTTCCTGAAATCATTTTTGGAAAAACCCATATTGAATTGCGGATATATTGTCTTGGCCATTCCCAATGCTTCTATTTGCAATTCATAATAGCAACTGCCGCTTCTCTCTTTCGGATAATTTTCCATGTCGGCATTTGGGAATGGATTCGGATCGCCGCATTCCACCACTTTCACAATGATTACCGCTCCCTGCAATTTCCACTTCGCGCCAAAAACGGAAATCTCGAAAGGGGTTTCTTTGGGAAATAACACCGAGGAGGAATATTTTTCTCCCGGCACTCCGAATTTCAAAACCAATTCGGAATATAATTTCCGTGTCGCATCCAATAATCTCGAAAGTTCAGTGGAATCTGCAGACGGGAATTTCTTGCACGGACCGGCAACCGCATGCGAAAAGAATTTGTAATGGTTGACCGTATCGAGGAAAAAAGTGTAAGTGGAATTTCCGCTGACACCTTCAACCGTATCCTTCGCATGCACCTGCTCCTGATTTCCCGCTTGCTCCATCTTTCCCGAAGGAAATATTGTCCGGTAATCCGCAGTTGACATTCCAGGATGGATCTGATCCAGCTGCGCAAACGAAAACAAGGGGAGAAAAATTATCCCAAGGAATAAAAAATAACGTTCATGATATTTTTTCTCACGTCTCATATCGCACGTCTCATGTCTTTATTGGAGAAATATTCCTTACAGAAAATCATTCCTGCTTTTTCCCGTAATAAACCTCGAGATGAAAAAATGACGGACCTTTTCCACCATTCTCATGCAAACGAATGAAAAGCGATTTTCCGTCTTGCAAGGTCCATTCCGCATTGTAATACACATCATCATAAAAAAATTGGTTGGGAACTTTTTTCAAGGGAACATATTCATTCGATGGTGGGGAAACAAGTGTGGTGGGTTTTCCGAATTGTTTTTCCGCATCCGCTTCCATTGCTTTTGCCTTTGCAATTAAAATCGGATAGGCAACCGGATTTGTTTTTCCGTATGCATCACCGTTGTACGTGTCGTAAGCGAAACCGGCAAGCGAATTGTTTTCAAACCAGAATCTCCAATTCGCATCCGCACCTGCGAGTGTATCATGCACCATCCAACAATCGGGAAAACTTTTCACTTGTGCTGCATAACCCGGAAGCAAGGAACGGAATTGATCGGAGGTGGAACCGATTTCAAATTCGCCACGCAACTTCCCTCCTTTTCCGCTTGCATGAATTTCCAAAACGTAATTGCAGAATTTTTGTTTTTTGGATGATTCGGTTGCCGGCGCATTCATTTCACTTCCGATCTGTGGACCATCAGCAGGCAAAACATTTATCCTCACTTCACCGTCGGCAATTTTCCAATGCGCGTAAAAAACATTCTGGTCAACGGACATTTTTTTCGGAACAACCGGCGAATGTCCGCCAACACTGATGGGAGTGCCGAACATGTCGATATAATGGTAATACATTTCACGTGCCGAAACCATCATCTTCGAATACGCCGTACTGTCCGCTTTGGGAAAATCATTCGATGGACCTGGAACAGCGACAGATTGAAAATCATATTGCTTCACCGTATCATGCACGATCGTAAATTGTTCCATGCCCAATTGCCCGGCCATGGTATCGGCACCGATAACGGAACAAGTCATCGCATCCAGATCGGGAACCGCTTTCGGAAAATCCTGCTGGAACTCGGTCACCTTCATTCCGGGATGAAGCGAATTCATTTGTGCCATCAGGGAAAACGGCAATAGGAAAAGGGAGAGAGAAATTACTTTTTTCATACAATCTTCGAAATCAACACCTGAATTTACAATAAAATCCGAACAAGGAATTATCTTCGGGTGTTAAGAATAATCACAAACCGTTCCAAAATGAATTTTACATTAAGCGAAAGGGAAATCAAACTCCGTGAAGCGGCTTTTCTCACTGGAAAGTCTGTCAACGCCCTTCCGTTTTCTGAAAAATGGAAAATCGCCGCCCAACATGGATTGGCAGGATTGCCTGTGGACGCAACTTTTCAAGGTCCTGGATTGAATGCAATAGAAACTGCAATTTCCCTGGAAGGGTTTTCTGAAAGTTGTACGGACGGTGGATTCACATTTTCCCTTGCGGCACATCTTCTTGCCGGTGCAATTCCCATCGTAAAAAATGCTTCAGGCGAAATGAAAAAACGGATTCTTCCGAAAGTTGCGGAAGGGAATTTCATTCTTGCCAATGCAATGACCGAAACAGGTTCAGGAAGCGACGCTTTCAATCTGAAAACAACAGCGGTTGCACAAGGGGAAAATTTTGTACTCAATGGAACAAAAACCTTTTGCACAAATGCACCCATCGCCAATGGGATTTTGGTTTATGCATTGACAGATGCCGCGAAAGGTTTTTTTGGCGGCATAACCTGTTTCCTTTTGGAAAAAGACAAACACGCTTATAAAATCGGAAAGGAAATTCGCAAGAATGGATTGCATCATTCCCCACTCGCTGAAATTTTCCTGAATGATGTATCCGTGAACAAGGAAAATGTCATTGGAAAAATCGGTGCGGGATCAATGATTTTCCTGGAATCCATGAATTGGGAACGCGCGTGCATGTCGGCGATGCATGTCGGCACCATGATCCGTGTTTGCAACAGGACACGCGATTATGTGACGGGAAGGGAAGTGGGGCGCGGGACCAGCAGCGAAAAATTGGATCATTTTCAGGGTGTGCAGTTTCGGATTGCGGAAATGTTTTTGCAAACGGAACTGGCGCGCATGCTTGCGTACACGGCTGCAAAAAAAATCGATATGGGAGAAGATGCAACCGAATCCTGTGCGAAGGCAAAAATTTTTTCCAGCGAGGCGTTGAATAAAATTGCACAGGAGGCGATGGTTCTCCACGGTGCAAATGGTTTTATGGAAGATTACGGAATCGGTGAAATCATTGCCGATGCACAAGCGGCGCTGATCTATTCCGGACCGAATGATGTGCTGAGGAATCTGATCGCTTCGAGATTATAATTCATTTATCATATAACATCCGTCTAATTTTCCAGTACCTTATTTATTTTAATTTCGAAACAGCAAACACGTTCCGTCATTTTATGCCCGAAAAAATTTACGACTTCGTCATCATTGGTGGCGGCCCCACTGGTTCTTCCGCTGCAATTTATTTGCGATGGAAAAATTATTCGGTGCTTGTTCTCGAAAAGGAAAAATTCCCGCGCCAGCATGTGGGTGAATCCTTGCTTCCATTTTGTTATCCGATTTTTCAGGAACTCGGTGTGCTCGATGAAATGAAAAAACGTTTTGTACGAAAACCCGGTGTGCGGTTTTCAAGTCACGACGGCAACAATGCCTCCACTTGGTGTTTCAGGAATATCATTCCCGACGAAAGTTATTTGTCTTTCCACGTTGTGCGTGCCGATTTCGACAAGATGATATTGGATCACGCGAAAAAAAACGGGGCGGATGTGAGAGAGGAATCAAAAGTGGAACATGTCGACTTGAATCGTGCAGATGGAATTGTGGAAGTGACAGTTTTGGAAAAAGGCACGGAGAAAAAAATCCATCACGGAAAATTTCTCATTGATGCGAGTGGTCAGGATACTTTTCTCGCACGGAGAAATGGCGACAAAAAAGAATACAGGGAATTGGATCGCATTGCATTTCTCACCCATTGGAAAGGTGCGAAATACACACAGGGAATTGACGTCGGACTTTTGCAGATCGTTTATCTCGAAGAACACAAAAGCGGTTGGTTCGGACTACAGCCAGTGGGAAAAGACCGCATCAGTGTCGGATTGGTGATTGACAGGAAATATTTGAGAACGGAAAAGGAAAAACTGAAAAAGGCGGGGCATGAAAAAGATTGGCAGATGCAATTGTATTTGCAGGAAGTCCGTGACTGTGCACTCACGCGCGATATTCTCGAGCACGCAACGATTGCACAACCGCTGATTGCCGTTTCCGATTTTTCCTACTATGCCGAAAAAACATTTTCACACAATTTCGCGATGCTCGGCGATTCCGGAAAATTTCTCGATCCGATTTTCGCTTCCGGCGTTTATCTCGGAATGAACAGTTCCAAAATGTTTGCCGAAGCGCTCGATGTGCTGATGAAAGAGGGAAAGGAAAAAGGGATGGCAGCAATGACGGAAAAGAAAAAATACATTGATGGCGCCTATGATCTTGTAGAAAAATTCATCAACATATTTTACGATCCGAATTCATTCAACCTTTCGGCATTGAGTTCTACTTCCGAATCAAATTATAAGGGATATGAAACCGCATTTTCATTGGTGCATTATCTGTTGGCGGGAGATTTTTTCAATAACTACGAACGTTACAACATGTTCCTCGAGATGTTGAAGGATCCGAAACAATTTGCACGCTGGAAACATTTGGTAGTGGACCGTCCAAATATGCACGAGAAAACCTGCGGTGCCAATTGGGATTTGATATTCGGTGAAATCGATGATGAACTTTTGAGAAGGACTTCGATCAATGGGGAAATGGCTTGAGAATGATTTTGAATTTTGAATTATAATAGTGCGCCCGTTGGAAAAACTGTGCCTCCCGATGTTTAGGGAGTGTTTTTGTGGCAAAAAAACAATTCTGAATTGTAGTAGTGCGTCAGTTGAAAATTTGTGCCTTCGTGCTTTTGTGGCAAAAAAAACAATTCTGAATTTTGAATTGAAATATTCATTCACATGTCTCAAATCTCACGTCTCAAGTCTATCTTTGCAGAATGAAAATCCTGAAAGCAATCCCACTCCTCTTTTTGATTTTTGCATTCTCCTCCTGTCACAACTCCGATGGAAAGTTGCGCGCACCCGTAAAGGAAAACGGCTTGTACGGCTACATCAATGAAAATGGAACGTATGTGGTGGAACCCAAATTCCAACAGGCTTGGGCATTCATCCGCGGAAGTGCAATTGTAAAGGAGAACGGCAAATACGGACTCATTGACAAGGACGGGAAATATATTGTAACACCTTCTTACGATTCCATTTGTCCCTTCTCTTCCGAATGCTGCATCATGGAAAAGGATTCGATGTACGGCTTCATGGAATTCGGGACAGGGAAAATATTGCTCAAGCCACAATTCCAAAAAGTGTTTTATTACACCGATGAATTGTGTGTTGTGCAAAAGGGAAAAGGTTTGGGACTCGTGAACAAGGATGCAAAATTGGTTTGTCCGGTGGTGATGCAGGATTTCAAGGACATGTTCGGTCCGGGTGCAATTGCCATTCAGAATGACACGAGCAATGAGGTTTCCATGTTGCTTTCGCTCATTGAGGGAAATGGCCCTTCGAAAAAAGGGATCGTGAATAGGAAAGGCGAGATCATGATCCAACCGAAATACGATGAGATGTTCGATGATCTCCCGAACGGTTTTTATTTTCCGTTCATCCGTTCCAAAGACGTGAAAGTAGATTCTTCTGCGAGTGCCACAGGAGCGGAACCGGTGTTGATCGGCAAATACGGAATCATTGATACGACAGGTAAAATAATTTCCGAACCGATTTTTGATGAACTGCCGGTTTATGGCGAAGGAATGTTCCGGATAAAAATCGGGGAGAAATATGGCTTTGCGGACAAGACCGGAAAGATCGTCATTCAACCCGCTTACGATTATGCAGTGACTTTCAGCGAAGGGAAAGCGATTGTCTCGATTGGCAGTGTCGCCTCGATCATTGACAAAACAGGAAAAAAACTCGTGGAGAATCTTGGTCCCGGTTCAGGACTTTACCGTTTTCATGACGGACTTGCACGTTGCCGTTCGCTTGACGGAAAATATGGATTCCTCGATGCAACCGGAAAGCGGGTGATTGCACCCACACTTGATTTTGCTGACGATTTCGAAAACGGTCGCGCGATTGTGAGCATGGATAACCGTTATGGATTGATCGATCGCAATGGAAAATACGTGGTGCCGAATGAATATGATTTTTTCTATAACCTGAGTGACGGCTATTACCAGACAAAAACTACCGACGGAAAAGCGGGCGTGGTGGATTCGCTCGGCAATGTAATCCTGCAGCCGATTTACGATGAGGTTTTTCATTTGCAAAAACATTTCTTCACTGTCGAACAGAATTCACTGAATGGCTGTTATGATATTCATGGAAAGGAAATTTTTCCGCCCGAATCATCAAGAAGCATTTATTTTTTCAATGGAAGATGCGAGGTGAAAAAAGATGACAAGTGCGGCATCATCGATTCAACCGGAAAATTCATTGTGCCGATGCAGTACGACAGCATCGGAATGTTTTACAGGGGTTATGCAACTGTCGTAAAGGGAAATTCATTCGGCGCAATCGATTCAACGGGAAAAATCCTTTTTGAGCCGAAATACGATGAGCTTCGTCCATTCCTCAATGGCCTGGCGGTTTTCAAAATGAAAAACAAATTCGGTTACGTCGATCTCACCGGAAAAATAATCATCGAGGCGAAATTCGATGAGGCTGCGGTTTTGGTGGATCCCGACAGAAGGGAATTCGAATAGGAAAGTATCGGGTGTTTTATGGAATCCCTTTCCTACTTTTACCTGATACGCAATACGAATGGAAAATCATTCCGGCAAAAAAAAATCATTCCGTTTCCTGTGGTATGACCTTGCATTCACGGTGCGAAAATCTTCCGTCGGTTTTTCCAATACACGTTGGTCGAGATTGGCACTGTGGGGAATCTTATTTTTTTCCTGCTTCCACGTTTACGAAGAAAGGTCACTCGACAATTCATGGCGTCAAACCTTGGGAAGCGATGGCATCGGATATTATGCTTACTTGCCCGCAACTTTCATCTATCACGATTTCTCCTATTCGTTCCTTCCAAAACTTTCAAAAAAATACAAGGACATCAGCGTTGCAAGTCAGCTTGGATTCTGCAATTCCTTCAATGGAAAAAATGTAAATAAATATTTTGTCGGGGAAGCCGTTGCACTCTCTCCGTTTTTTTTGGTGGCGAATTCGATCAGCGGTTCGGATGAAAATCCGCACGACGGTTATTCCTTTTATTACATGATGGCTGTGAGCATCGCCGCCATTTTTTATCTGCTGTTGGGATTATGGGCGATACGCGAATTCCTGTTGCGGTTCGGAATCAGGGAAGGCCACATTGCCTTGGTTTTGCTTTCCATTTTTTTTGCCACGAATCTTTTCCGTTATGCGATGGGAGAAGAAGCCATGTCGCACATTTATTCTTTCGCTTTCATCTCGTGTTTTGTTTTACAGGCACACAGGCTTTTTGAAAAATTCACGGCAAAGGGATTTTTCATGCTCGCTTTTTTATTCTCGTTCATTGTACTCATTCGTCCGGTGAATGGAATGGTTCTCCTCTCGTTGCCTTTTTTGGCGGGAAACATTTCCAATCTGAAATTATTCTTCACTGAAATTTTCAGACGCCCGGTTTTTGTCATTGGCGGACTCGCGATTTTCTGTGCAGTCATTTTCATCCAGTTGGCAATGTATCATCAGCAATGCGGGAAATGGTTGGTGTATGCGTATGATCAGGAAGGGTTTCATTTTTTGCGTCCGCATTTTTTCTCTTGCCTTTTCAGTTATACCAACGGCGCATTTGTCTATTCGCCATTGCTGTTGATTTGTCTCTTGGGCATTTTCACTTTTTTCAGGAATGACAAATTCCGGTTTTTCAGTTTCGCTGTTTTTTTCTGTGTGGTCGTGTGGGTCATTTCCTCGTGGTGGGCGTGGACGTACGGTGGCGCATTCGGCATGCGTCCGCTGGTTGAATATTATTCCTTCTTCGCGCTGCTGCTCGGACTGCTGATCAAAAACATTTCAGGAAAAAGGTTCGCTGTTTTTTGTTTTACGGTTGTATTGCTCTTCCCGCTTTCCGCTTTGTGTCAATTGCAAATCTGGCAATACAAAATGGGAATCATCGGTTACGACGAGATGACAAAAGAAAAATATTGGTTTGTGTTTCTGGAAACAAGACGGCAATTCCATTACATCAATATCGAAGGTCCACCTGCGCCCATTTCCGCCAATGCAAAACACATTTATTCCGCAGTCGACAATTTCGAAACGCAGGATCCAGGTGAAGATTGGAGAAGTGTCACAACTGAAAAAGCGTTTTCAGGAACACATTCCGTTTGCCTGAAGAATGAAAACAATCATGCGCCGCATTGGAAAAGAAGATTGGGTGACATTCTTCCGGATTCCATCATTACCAGTGGAAAGTTGAATGTTGCCATCAATTCAAAATGGCTGCTCGAAGACAATGGTTCCGACGCACGTTTGGTTATGTTCCTGACGCGCAAGGATTCGATGATTTACTACATTGACACGTACATCATCCATCAAGTGCGGGAAAAGAACAAATGGACAGATTTCAATTGCGACATCGATCTCCCGAAAGTCATGCCCGATGATACGATTGAAATTTTTCCGAGAAGGGACAATTGGTTTCCGATTTATATGGATGACCTGAAAGTCAATTTTTATAAAAAGTGAAAACACCAAACCCTCACCACTTAACCACCCTGGCTTCTTCTCATTTATCTCAGTGGTTAGGGTAAAGAGCCTCGGGTGGAATAATGGCTTGGGCTAAAGTGTGGAAGAATGGTTGGGTGAAAATAATCGGTTTATTTCTTCAGGTTCCGCATTTGCTTTTTCACATACTCCTTGCTTCCCTCAAAATGTTTCATTCCAAAAGTCCCCACCGCATCAAGTATCGGTTTTAAATCGTGACCCATTTTCGTGAGCGCGTATTTTTTCCGTTTTGCCGTGCCCGAAAAAGTGATCAGACCGACTTCCGTCAGTTTCACCAATCTGTCATTGAGAATATTGGTTGATATTTTTTCGCCGGAATCCAAAAATTCATTGTAGGTGCTTTTCCCGAAAAAAACCATGTCCCTGATGATGAGCAGCGACCATTTATCACCGATCAATTCGAGGCTGCACGAAAGCGGGCAATCGGATCTTCTGTCTTCCTCTTTTTTGTTGTTCTTTTTCATCTGTTAAAAAAATCATGCATTCGGGGAACTAAACTTGCATTTTGCAAGTTTAATGTTTTATTTTACAGCACAGATTTAAAAATAGACAAACTCATCTAACGGAAATAACAATCATTAAAAAAAAATCACCGTGAAAAAACCTTGGGTCGCTGCCATCTTGAATCTGCTCTTCTTCGGCGCAGGATATATCTATAACGGAAAACGAATCGGTTTTGGTTTCGGATTGATCGCAGGTTGGTTGCTGATCCGTTGCGGGGAAATCCCGATTTACCTCACCAATCTGGTTTTCTACAAATGGTTGATCATGTTCGTCGGCATTGTCTGTTTACAATTGAGTTTTGCCATCGACGGATTCAAGGAAGCGAAACAGATCAATGAAGGCGGGAAGAAATGAGCAGGGGTGAAATGGTTCGGGATGAAAGCAGCGGCTGGAAAAAAGTGGCGGCAGCAGTAAAAAGTGGCAGTGACAGTCGTTTTTTATTGCGAATAAAAACTCCGGATTAATTCACCAACACCTTCACGACTTTCTGGAAACTGTCGTTGCCGATTCTCACCAAGTAATTTCCTTTCGCCAAACCGTTCACGTCAATCGTGGTTGAAAAGGTCTTTCCGCCTGGAGAAATTGCCTGTGAAGAAATCTTGCGTCCATCAATTGCGAACAGGTCCACGAAGAGATTTGCATCACTCGCCAATTCACTTCCGGAAACATGCAGCGTATTTTCCGATTGGTAAACGGAAAAAGCCTGATGGGAAAATTCCTCATTCACACCCAACCCAAGTGGAATCGTGAATGTATAAATTCTCGAAGTCGGATTTCCGCCGACAAAATATTCGTTCGTATGCCAGAACGTTACACCATCCGTATCCAAAGTCGTTTGGGAATAATCGCCGAAACGGTTCGTGAATGATTGTGATGAATTGCTCGTGATCACCGTCTGTTCCGCAAGCGTCATCGTATTCAACGGATCATTCGCATTTCTTCCGGTGTAACGGAGAGATTCGAATGTCGTACTCGAGGAAACGGCATACGCCAAACCGATGCTTCCATTGTCGTCCATCGCAATGCTTCCGAGCCAATGGCATTCCGCTCCCGGTGCAAAAGTGGATTGCTGATAAATGCTCCACGCATTCGTGGTTGTGTTTTGACGCAACTCGTACCAGCGGATGCCCACCTGATAAGGCGAAGTCGAAACCACCACATCATGGCAAAGCACAACCGAATTGTAAGTCGGCCATTGGCGGAATTGCGAACGGAAAGTGCAAACACCCGCCATGCCATCCAATTTTTGTGTCGTGCCCTGTTGCGGAACATCATCCCAATTCGGATCGAACGATGCTGCGTCGAAAGGAATGGTCGGCAACGCTGTATCAAGCGCAAGCGTGGAATTTGCAGGTGTCACCCAATCGGTGTGGAATTTGAAAATGCGGAGTTCATCCTGTGTTGCGCCCGGCCACGAATCGTCAATGTAAGTGAACATGTAACACGGTGTTCCATAAGGCGGAAGTTGTCCATCGGCATCGGCGGGAAGCGGACAGAAAAATCCGTTGTTCGGAGTCGTCGGCAAAACTTTCACAATCATTCCTGCAGTCGGATTTCCAACAATCATTTTCGCACGTTCCAAAACCACTTCCTTCGGCACCGTATAATTTGTTGACAGGTAATAACCGTCCGGCCAAATCGAATATTTCGGATAATCGGGAAAATCGGCAGCGTAGGGAATGAATGAATACGTGTAATAGGTTCCCAACGGATCGGGAGTTGTGGAAATGGCAATCAGCAATGAATTGTTGTTCCCATCGAACTGACTGATGAAAAAACGGTCCGCATATTTATCATACAGCACAATCGGATCACCGTCATTCACATTGTTTCCCCACAGCGCCGCCAACTGCACCGAAGCCATCAACGGATTCCCGAGTTTATCATACACGCGATAAGTCGAATTCACCGCCTGCACATAATCGTTCGGACCGGCAGCACCTGTCGGATCGGGTGGCCAACCTTGCGCATCCTGTCCTTGCACATTCACACCTACGCTCGATGTACGTGTTCCGTTCACGCGTTGCGCAGCAGGATCATCGCCATGCGGAAGTGAATTCGGTTTGGGTGCCAGGTAGGAATTTATCCGCTTGTCATCTTCCACTTTCGCCGTTGCCGGATCAAATGGTGCAGCCGGATGCAAAGCCGCAAGTTCGCTCATCGGTTTTGAAATCGCGAATGAAGCGGGTTGATAGAATGTAACACCATTTCCATATTGGATCTGCGCAAAAAGCGAAGTTGTTCCAAATATGAAAAACAAAGGCAGCAACTTTGTTTTCATGAGAAGAATTTTTTCTTGTGTGTGAAGCAGTTACTAAGGTACAAAAGGGACGTGAGACTTGAGACGTGAGACATGAGAATTCTAAAATTGATAATCCTTCGTGTTTTTGTGCTTTAGTGGCCCATATTCCTTTGAGAAACGGATTCCCGAAGAAGACAAGGAGCGGAAATTTTTCCTGTTCTGGAAACACTGTTCCGGCTATCACCTCGGCGGAGCTCGGCTCTATCCGGGCTATTCAGAAAATATTTTCCCGTTCACAATCAAAAAAATCTTTTCACCAACCACAAAATCACACTCAGCACCACACTCACCAGAATGCAAGTCACAATCGGGAAATAAAATCCACCGTTTTCATTTTCAACGCGAATGTCGCCCGGCAATTTTCCGATCCATCTCAGCTTGTCACCGAAAAGCCACCAGATTATTCCCGCAAGAATCAAAAGTGCGCCGGCGAAGAGGAGATATTTTGTGAGGGTGGGCATTACATTCCGTATAACGTTTCCATTTTATTTAATGAATCAACCATTATCTGATAATAAATTTTATTGGGAAAGGTAAATTCAGGAGAATGGACATCAGCAACTGTACGATCATCTTGACTATCTAATGAATAATGCAAATCAACTATACCTGCAATATCATAATTGAATTGACCCGATGCAGCTCCATTATAATGTTCTTTTAACACTGGCAGAAAAAAGAGTTTTAAATATTTGATGCGATTTGAGAATAACTCAAATTGGACAACACCAGAAGTCGCGGCCAAATCACCTACGCAAACTAACTTTTTCATTAATTCAGCATGTGATGTACAAATCAATCTCAAAATTAAATAGACGATAAACAAACTTACGGTTCTATAGCGATTCATTTTATTTTGATCCAATTCAAATTTTATTGAGATTATCTTTTGCAAGTTTCGAATACTCAACTCTCCTTCACTAATAAAAACCTCCAATATGTCAATGAGAAATCGATCCTCTTCTTTATTGGTTTGGACAATTCCATTACTATTAAAAAACTGTCTCATCCAGAGTTTGATAGCATCCTTGTTTCCAAACGAGAAAACAGATTTAGAAAAAAACTTGTCAATGTATCCGTTGAAATCGCTATTGATTCCATACCGGTGAGAATAGATTGACCTAATGTTTTCAAAATCACAAACAAGAATTACTTTATCAAAACCAAATTTATTTTCATCTTTCCCTTTCCAACTCATATGTGCTGAGAAAATATTGAAAATTCGAAAAATGTGCTCGGGATCAATTCTGTCTAAGTCGTCAATAATCAATATAGTTTCTCTTTCTTCATTTTTAATTAAAAGAATTGTTTCTCTGATTTTTTGAGTAATGAAATTGTCTTCATATAGGTATAAAAGCTCCTTTTTGTCTTTTAAATATTCTATCATTTTCTCGTACTCTGCATCCTTGTTTATTTCTTGATACGAATTTTCATAAGCGTCTTTCAGCTTTTCCGTTTTTTCAATAATCTCAATAACGGTTTTACCTGTTTTTGAAACTTTCTTAACGAAAGAAGTCAAATACTCAATTCCCTTCGAGGTTAAGAAAAAAGGCAAGTATTCTAACTGCTTAAATTCTCCTTTATTTTCAACTACCAATCCATATTCAAAAAGATGAAAAAGGATGTCATATTTAATTAACTCGAAAATATCTTCATTAGAAGCTATAGAGTAATGGACTGGATAAATTTTTATCGTGTAATATTCTTTTGATTTTGCAGTAAAAAATTTATCCAAAAAGGTTGTTTTGCCTATCCCAAACAAACCAGAAAAAATTATCCTTGAATTGTCTTCTAGATTCAAATGTTCTTCGAAACGTCTAGAAATTTCTGAAGTATCAATTTTATAATCGAATAAAACATTTTCTTTATCGTAAAAATAAGATTCTTTTTTCTTCATTTTTTACATTTTTATAATATATTTATTAGGATCTATTGTCACATAATATCCAATATTAACTA
>CAYMZV010000025.1:0-25824 GCA_964394965.1 uncultured Chryseobacterium sp. | reverse complement strand
GATACGCGAGTGCGTGCGTCAACGCATGGATGTTGTGCTTGCGGCGGATGGACGGCCCTATCATTTTCTTGAAAAGGAATTCCCGAAACTTCCGCTCATCCGTTTTCCCGGTTATGGCATCACTTATCCGAAACATTCGCTGTTGGGATTGCATTTGCTTTTGCAATCGCCGCGCATTGCCGCAAGAATCCGGCGCGAAAGGAAAATGATCGAAAAAATTGTCAGTGAAAATGCAATTGACATTATCATTTCAGACAATCGGTTCGGTGCAAGGACAGACAAGACACAAAACATTTTTGTCACACATCAGCTTCGGGTGAAATCACCGTTCGGCGAAAAAATTGCGACGGTGCTTCATCGAACCTATTATGAAAGATTCGATCAGCTTTGGGTGCCGGATGTGGAAGGGAAAAAAAACCTTTCGGGTGAATTGGGTCACGATGTCGATACGGAACGGCCAGTACGTTATCTCGGACCCTTGTCAAGATTCGAGACTGCAGACATTGTGAATTTGCGTGAAAAAAAATGGTGGCTTGTGGTTATTCTCAGCGGACCGGAACCGCAACGCAGCATTTTTGAAAAACTGGTTTTGGAAGAGTGTGCAAAATTCACCGAAGATGTTTTGATCGTCCGCGGATTGACAGACAAGGAAAGCGATCCTTCACATCCATTTCCGCATGTGACGATGGTGAATCATTTGCCGGACGATGAAATGAAAGAGGCATTGCTCAGTTCGCATTATGTGCTTTGTCGTCCCGGTTATTCCACTCTTTGCGATCTTTCCGCATTGGGAATTTCACCGATTGTTGTTCCCACTCCGGGACAAACGGAACAGGAATATCTTGCAGAATATCACGCATCTGAAAATAAGGTCTTGAATGTTCCGCAGAAAAAATTCAATCTCGGAAAAGCGATTCGCTCATATCACAACATGAATCCGCTTGGCGTTTTGCCGGATGAGTGGGCATTGGAAAAAAGGGTGAGAAGTTTGTTGGGATTATAGGAGGAGAGATTCCAGGCTCCAAAAAAACAGGTTCCAAAGAAGATTCCAAACTCCCCAAAAAAGGGTAGTGACTCAGCTTGAATTTTATTGAGTATGGACGATGCTATTTCATAAGCGAATCCATTCATTTTTAATTCGCGCAATTCGCGTAATCTGTGGCTATATACCAAGTGCCGCGGATTAGGCGGATTTTAAAAGGGATTCAAAGAGAAGATTCCAAAATCCAAAAGATAGGTTTCAAAACAAGATCACTTCGGAATCTGTTTTCTGGAGTTTGTTTTTTGCAACTGTCACTTCCCTTTCGGTAGCGTGAATGAAAATGTGGAACCGATTCCTTCTGAGCTGCGCACATTGATGGTTTGACCGTGCGCTTCGAGAATGTGTTTTACAATTGCCAATCCCAGACCTGTTCCGCCCTGCTCGCGCGAACGCCCTTTGTCGACACGGTAAAAACGCTCGAACAAACGTGCGAGATGTTCTTTCGCAATTCCGATTCCATTGTCCGAAATTTCCACCAATACATTTTCGTCAATGTCATAAAACCGGGTTTCGGTTTCTCCACCGGGTTTTCCGTATTTGATGGAATTGGTAACGAGATTCGTAATGACTTGCCGAATGTGATCCTTGTCGGCATTGACATAAACCGCTTTGTACGGATCGCGAAAGGACAATTTGATATTCCTTGATTTCGCATTCATTTCCTGCGCGTAATAAACTTCCATCACCAATTCGTAAATGTCAAACGGTGTCGGTTCCACGAGCAATTGTCCCACTTCCAACCTTGAAATGGACTCAAGATCTTCCACGATGTTGATCATGCGCTCCACACTTTTTTCCGCACGTTCAAGATAATTCCGATTGATGGAAGGATCATCCAATCCACCGTCAAGCAGTGTTGCAATATAACCTTGGATGTTGAAAATCGGCGTTTTCAATTCGTGCGAAACATTGCCGAGAAATTCCCTTCTGTAATCTTCCAGCTTCTTGAGGTCCTCAATTTCCATTGACCGGTTTTTCATCCACGTCGAAACTTCCTGCTGGATCTGTTGCATCGGTTCACTTCCCAATGAAATATCCGTTTTTTCGCCGTCCTCCACTTTCACATTGTAAATCGCCTTGTACAATGAGCGGATGGGTGCGGTGATATAATTGCGCACGTAGTAGAGAAACAGGAAATAAATGAACAATGCCACAACAAAAACGGCAATGCCGGTTGCAAGCATCGTGTCGGAAAAAGGCAAATGGAATGCGGAGACAAAAACAATAACCCCAGCGAGCAAAGCTGCGTACGCTGCAATGCGAAATGCCAAGGCTTTTAATGAGGGTTGATTCATTTTGACTGAATGGGAACCAAAGTTATGCAAGAAAAAGCGACAAGTGGCACGTGACAAGCGACACGTGATGTTGTTTTTTTATTGTAGAAATGGATTTTGGATTCCTTCACTCATCACCTGTCACACCTCACTTGTTACCGTCTTCAAAACTCGAATTTATACCCGACACCTTTCACCGTCTTGATGAAATCCTCACCGATTTTTTCACGGAGTTTGCGGATGTGCACATCGATGGTACGATCTCCGACAACCACTTCATCACCCCACACCCTATTGAGAATTTCCTCGCGTGCAAAAACCTTTCCGGGCTTCGTAGCAAGCAGTGAAAGCAATTCGAATTCTTTTCTCGGAAGATTGATTTCATTTCCGTCCTTGATGACCAAATAACTTTCGCGATCAATCCTCAAGCCGCCCATATCCGAAAGTTCATTTTCATTTCCGGAAGGATAACGGCGAAGCAACGCCTTGATGCGGCTCATCAATACACGCGGCTTGATCGGTTTGTTGATGTAATCATCCGCACCTGCATCGAATCCTGCAACATGTGAATAATCTTCGCTTCTCGCAGTGAGGAATGCAATGATGGTTTCCTCAAGTCCTTTTATCTGGCGCAATTCGCGGCAAACTTCAACACCATCCAAACCGGGCATCATGACATCGAGCAACACAAGATGCGGCAATTCCTTTTTCGCAATCTGAATGGCTTCATCTCCACTCAAGGCTGTAAATATTGTGTATCCTTCCTTTTTCAAATTGTAACTCAGAAACTCAAGGATATCCGCCTCATCGTCAACCAGAAGAATTTTATGTGAAATTGGTGTCATAATAGTTGTGTCTGCTACACAAAGGTAACATTGAACCTCTTCAACCAATGTTAACTCCAGATTAATTTAATCGTTCGCATTATGAAAAAAATGGGGCTCCAGTTTACAAAAGGTTAAGTGGTGGGTAATATTATCGTCATAGCTTAACAGGTACTTCGCGGGAAATCAAATTAACCCAATGAAGCTTCTTTATTCAGCCGCCCTTTTTTGCCTTTTGTTCTTTTTCCATACTACCGGCTTCGCCCAAAATGCCGCAGAAACCGCTACCATCAACGGAACAATCGCCGACAAATCCACCGGAGAATTATTGGGCGGCGTGGTGATATTTGTTGATAGTTCAACCATCGGTCCCAAGGGAGCGATTTCGGATTTTGACGGGAATTACAAACTCATGGCAATGCCAGTGGGTGTTTACCGCCTGCGGTTTTCCGCCATCAATTACAAAACACAATTCATTACGGGTGTTGAAGTGAAGTCGGGACAAAAAAACATTGTGCTGAATGTGGTGATGGAACCGTCATCGGTTATGGACAGTGTGGTTGAGATCAGGGATGTGCGTGTTTCGAATTCGGAAAGCAGTGTGGTGCAGGAAATGAAAAACGACAACAAGGCGGTGAGCGGCGTGAGTGGATCACAAATTGCAAAATCGCAGGACCGCGATGCGGGTGAAGTGGTCAAACGGATTCCGGGAGTGACCATCATCGACAATCGTTTCATCATGGTTCGCGGTTTGAGTGAACGTTACAATTCCGTTTGGCTGAATGATGCGGGCGCACCGAGTATGGAAACGGACAAACGCGCATTTTCCTTCGAGATGATTCCAAGCGGAATGTTGGATAGGATCCTGATTTACAAAACACCATCACCCGAATTGCCTGCCGATTTCGCTGGAGGAATGGTGAAAATTTACACGAAAGCATTTCCTGAAAAAAGTTATCTCAATGTAAGCTATCAGACTTCCGTACGTGCGGGAACTACGGGGCAAACATTTTATTACAACCCGGGAACTTCGACAGACAAATTCGGAATTGACAATGGCGCAAGGAATATGCCGGCAGGGTCACCCGTTTATTTCAACCGCAACGATCCGAACAATACACAACAGACGCAAGCGTTCCGCGATGACTGGGGAATCAAGAGCAGGGGTGCGATGCCCGATCAGCGATTCAGCCTGATGTATGCGGCGCCGATCCATTTGAAAAATGGGGTGTTGCTTGGAAACACATTCGGTGTGAGTTATTCGAATGTGCTTACAACTTACAACATCCATCGACAGGATTGGGACTCCACCAGTCAAACGGAAGACCTGACTGACATTCAAAGTGTGCAAACGGTTCGCACGAATGCAATTGAAAATTTTTCAATGATGTTCGGCAACAATAAACTTGAGTTCAAGAACCTGATCAATTCACAGGGGCGCACAACAACAACACAGCGTGAAAGCAATTTCATGGCGGGCCCGAATGAAAAAGGCTATCTCGAGGGATATGAGAACAGGTTGATTTATTCTTCACAATTGGTGGGTGATCACAAATCGAAAAACGGCAAGACGGAATACAATTGGACGGGAGGATTCGGCTACACCGAAAGAAATGCTCCAGACCTGAAAAGGATTCTCTATACCAAACAGAGGAATCTGCCCGACTCGATGTACAGTGCGGAAATTGCGAACAGCGTTGATCCGGTAAACGGTGGCGGAAGGTTATACCAATGGCAAAACGAACGTGTTTATTCTTTCAATGAGAATTTGCGCCATACTTTTTACATCGGTGGCGATTCTGCAAAAAGCAAATACCATTTCGATGTCAACATAGGAACTTATACGGAATATAAATCGCGGCAATTCATTGCACGTGTATTGGGTTATACCATCAATCCGAGTTTCACCGCGTTCAATCTCAAACGACTTCCGATCGACCAGATATTTGCAGCGGAAAACATCGGGGGAACCGGATTCAAGATGGATGAGATCACAAGTGCATCGGATCAATACGAAGCGCAGAACATGCAAATGGCCGGTTATGGTTCCGTCTATTTTCCCATTGGGAAAAGCATAAAAATTTTGGCGGGCGCCCGTTACGAATACAATCAGCAATCGCTTCAGAGTTTTGTCAACCTCGACAGCATCAGTCCGAAAATCACCACACGTTTCCTTTTGCCTTCGGTCAACGCAACTTATAATTTCAACGAAAAATCGTTGATCCGTTTGGCGTATGGAAAATCATTGAACCGTCCCGAGTTCAGGGAGTGGTCGCCATTTTATTTTTATGATTTCGATTTCCTTTCAGGAACTTATGGATCACTTCATCCAACTGTCATTGCACCCGCGGGACAAATCCTGAAAGTGGCGCAAGTGGAAAATTACGATGCGCGTTTTGAATTTTATCCCGGATTGGCGGATTACATTCAGGTAGGTGTTTTTTATAAATCATTCAAGGATCCGATCCAACAGGTGATCTTGAATTCCGGTGGAAGCGACAGCCGTGCATTCACTTTCACCAATGCCGACAATGCGTATTCGGAAGGATTGGAATTCGACATGCGGAAAAATCTGGCTGTTTTTGATACGCTATTCCATACAGCACAATTCGGCAATTTCAATGTCGTTGCAAATCTCTCATTGATAAAAAGCCAACTGCACATCACACAAGTCATCAATCAGGAAAATTCAAATCCATTGCAAGGGCAATCGCCTTACGTTGTGAATGGCGGAATTTATTACCAAAATGATTCCATCGGATTCCAGGCATCGCTGCTGTATAATGTTTTCGGTCCTCGCCTTTACCTCGTTGGAACACTTGATTACGCAAACATCGGTGAGTTGCCGCGCCAATCGCTGGACTTTGCCGTTTCGCAAAAAGTCTGGAAATGTTTTTCAGTGACTTTTGCCGTCCAGAATATTCTTGACCAGCATGTCCGCCTTGTGCAAGACACCAATCGTGATGGAAAATTCGAGAAGGGTGGTCAGGATGAGGAAATAGAAGGATATAAAATAGGACGGTATTTTACGCTCGGAATAAAAATGAATTTATCCGGGAAATAAGCAGGAATAATTTTTCATTTTTTTTCTGCAACCGTGCCTGATTGTTCACATCACAAAAACCGTGGGGGCGAATCATCAAACACGGTTCGCATTTTACATTGACCGTCCATTTTTTCAAATCGATTTTCCGATGATTTGAAAATCCGCGCTTAACCATTCGCCCGCGCCGGAAACGATTTCTTTACAAACCCGTTCCGCTCTTTACAATCACCAACCCTTTTGGAATTGATACAATAATGCAGGCGCAAAGGCATGGTAATAGTGCGTGGATACATTTGCCGTGAGTAAAAAAAGTCTGTTTTTCAGAGGCATTTTTTACCGGAAACAACCCAATCAATTTTTTTAAAACCAAATCAAAATCCAAATGAAAAGAAAATCGTTACACACAATGGGAATGCTCCTTGTGATGTTGTTGACGGGCATCTCAGGAAAAAACCTGATGGCGCAATCTGTCATCACCGTGCAAGACAGTATTTTTACCAACACACACTGGACTGCCTGCAACCAGTATTTGTTGATGGGCTACGTTTACGTTTGCCAAAACGCAACATTGACCATTGACCCAGGCGTTATCATTAAAGGGGACAAGAATTCAAAAGGATCTTTGATTGTTGAGCGTGGATCAAAACTTTATGCAAATGGAACAGCCGCCCAACCAATCGTTTTCACTTCGAACCAACCGGCAGGTCAGCGCACCTATGGCGATTGGGGTGGTGTGATCCTTTGCGGAAGAGCATTTGTAAATTGGATCGGTGACCAAGGCCAAGTGGAAGGTGGACCACGTTCACTTTACGGTGGTGCCGGCAGCGACAACAACCACGACAATTCCGGCGCAATGCATTATTGCCGAATTGAATTCGCGGGTGTTGCCTTTTCCGCAAACAATGAAATCAACGGTTTGACATTTTGCGGTGTGGGTGATGCAACACAAATCGACCACATTCAAGTTTCCTATAGCGGTGACGATTCATACGAGTGGTTCGGTGGATGTGTCAACTGCAAATATCTCGTAGCTTATCGCGGATGGGATGATGATTTCGATACAGACAATGGTTACCGTGGAAAAGTGCAATTCGGTCTTGGTATCCGCGACCCATTCGCAGCTGACCAATCAGGATCAAAAGCATTTGAATCCGACAGTTACCAGTCAGGAACATTGACAGGTTTGGCTGGAGACACATCCGGCTTGACACGTCCAGTGTTTTCAAACATGACCATCATCGGACCAATGGTAAGTCCAACGTCCACAGCGTGGGATCCACAATTCGTTTCCGGTGCACATATACGAAGGGGGACAGCCATCAGTATCTTGAATACCATCATTGTGGGTTATCCATGTGGTATTTTGTTTGACCAATCATCGGCAGGTTTCGGATCAACCACACGCAACTATGATGTAATGGGTGCTGCAGGAGATTCAATCGGTCAAATTCGCGGAGACATTGTTTGCGGTATTCCTACCAATACAACACCAACCAAAAAAGAATTGGAATTTGTAATTGACGGTGCGCGTTCATTGACACCAACAACTACAGAAGGTGATACAACAACGAACACTCCTTTCGGAAGTGCAACAATCGCGGGATCTTATTCTGGCCCTTACAATTTGTATTGGAACTCTCCAGCGGCAGGACCGAAAGATTTCAACGTGATCTATGCAACTGAGCAAACCGGTGTACGTCTTGGAAACCCTTTCAACTTGGCAAACCCGAATGAAGTTCCAACAAGTACTTCTCCAATCTGCTACAATTCAAAAACGTTGGCTTCTTTGGCCAGCAATCCTAGCAATCCGAATCAGTACACACAATTGGTTGCACATTATGGAAACAACAACCCATTCAACAATGGAAGCGTATACCCATTCAACCCATTGAATCCAATCAATACTGATACAACACAATGGTTGTCTCACTACAATGCCCCATCCAACATTCCAATATGGAACAGTTCAAAATTGAACAACCCATTCTTCACAGTAACAAATTACATTGGCGCATTCTCCGGTACAGGAACAACTGCCGATGATTGGATGAACGGATGGTGCAATTTTGATCCGGTTAATACCAACTACAGTCTCACCGGCGCACCTGCAGCGACAATCACAGCAGCAGGATCAACAACAATTTGTCCAAATGGCGGATCAGTTGTATTGAATGCAAATTCCGGAACAGGTTACACTTACCAATGGATGTTGAACAACGTAAACATTCCATCCGCTACCAACCAAAGTTATACAGCAACAGCTGCCGGAACATACAATGTTGTTGTTTCCAATGCAACAGGTTGCTCAACAACTTCAGCGAACATGGTTGTTACAACTTACCCTGCACCGACAGCAACAATCACTGCAGGTGGTCCAATCACCTTCTGCCAAGGTGGAAGCGTAACATTGTCGGCGAACAATGCGGTTTCTTATAGCTGGAGCAATGGTTCAACCACTCCATCCATCACTGCAAATACATCCGGAAGTTATTTGGTAACGATTACCGATGCAAACGGTTGCCAGGCAACATCCGCTGCAACAGTTGTAACAGTGAATCCTCTTCCAAATGCAACAATCACAGCAAGCGGATCAACTTCTTTCTGTGTCGGTGACAGCGTAGTTCTCACTGCAAATGCTTCCTCGTCCTACTTGTGGAGCACCAATGCAACTACACAAAGCATCGTTGTTTACAATTCCGGTAACTACACCGTACAGGTTACCAATGCAAACGGTTGCATGTCTGCAGCTTCTGCACCGGTAACTGTTTCTGCAAGTGCATCACCTGCTCCAACGGTATCGATCACAGGAAGCACTTCACTTTGCATGGGAGATTCTGTAACACTCACTTCTTCACAGGCTGATTCTTACATGTGGAGCAATGGTGCAACATCACAGAGCATCACCGTGGGAACTGCAGGAACTTACACAGTAACTGTAACCAACAGCAATGCTTGTAACGGAACCGGATCATCTTCCAACACAGTTGTAACCGTTCACCCACTTCCAGTGGCGAACTACACCTACAACTCTTCGAACATGCCAACCGTATCGTTCACCAACACATCAACAGGTGCAACTTCTTACTCATGGGATTTCGGTGATTCGAATTCTTCATCGAACGCAAGTCCGACACATACCTATTCCGGAAATGCAAATTACACAGCTTGTCTCACTGCAATCTCTTCCTTCGGTTGCATGGATTCAATTTGCAAACCGATCATGATCGACGCTGCGGTTACTCCGATCGATCCTAATGTTGAAAGCATCAATCTCTATCCAAACCCTGCAAACGAAGACATCAACGTTGTGTTGAATGTTATCCAGGACAAGGAAGTGGCAATTGTCGCTTACGATGAAACAGGAAAATTGATGATCAATGAAAACCGCACACTTTCTTCAGGTACCAACACACTTACGTATGATGTTACCAATTGGAACAACGGAATCTATTTCATCCGTATTACCAATGACAATCAAGTGAAAACGGTGAAAGTGATGATCAACAGATAAGGTTAGGAAAACTAAAGTCCGCTTTAGTAGTAAGAAAAGGGTCGCTTCGGAAACGGAGCGGCCCTTTTGAATTTAAGCCACAGATTGCGCAGATGGACGCAGATGAAAAAAGTTTCAGAGGACAAGTATGTGAAATGATTCGTGTGGAATGATTGCGTTCGTGTGAGCGGGAAAGATATTCATGTAGACGACAGGACGTTCATGCAAACAGCGAAAGCGTTCGTGTGAACGGAATGAACTGCTACATGGATGTTGGAAATAAATGTGCAGACAGGATTGTCCTACGCATAACTACAGAGTTGTCTGCCGGAAAAATTTCCAGGCTCTCCTCTATCTGAAAAAAGTAAAATCTATTTTATGGATTGTTCCAAAAAATCTTTTTCTTAACGGATCCACTTCCAACCGAAAACTCCCTTCACTGCACAAAACTAGCAATGAAATAATTTTCAAGGTTCACTTGCTTTCCATCCACTTTCGCCTCTGCGCTAATCCTCATTACGGTACAGGAATTTTTCATCCAGGAATTCACATCCATCTTTTTTTGGTCGCAGATGTCTTTCTTTTCTTTTTCCGAAGGGAGATGCAGCATAACATTGTATCTGTTTCTTGGAACGAGAAACCAACAAACCGTAATTCCGTCTCTTGTTGTTTCATTTACACCTGTCATTTTTTTCAGGACAGGGAAATCATTCATCTTAAAGGTGAGTGAAGCCGTATCCACTTTCCCCTTGAAAAACGCAGTGAACAGTAAATCTGCTTCCGGATTCAATTGCGCACCCATCGGTCCGCTTCCTGAATTGAAAAGGTTGTCACTGCCGTCGATATCTTTCCCACCCAGTGAATCGAGAAACGGCTGGAGCCACGCTGCCAACCTTTGAGCATCGGGAGTGCCGGCATTCCTGTCATTCAAAACATAAAAACCGGCCATTCCATTTTCCGAAATTTTCCGCGGCGGAACCACAACCGGTTTTTGAATTGCAACCGGAGAATCGACAACCGGCTTGTTCACAGCGGCGCTGTCCGTTTTCCCACCCGACTTGTTTTCCCCGCATCCAGAAAAAAGAAAAACGGAAAGCGGGAAAGCGATTTTCAAAAAAGAGGATTTCATTCTGGATTTTTAGTTTGAAGGCTGGAATCTTTGAAAGTTGCAAAGTTGACCAAAATTACTTTTCAACCTTTCAACTTCCCAACTTTTCAAATCATTTTAATTCGTTTCGAAACAATATCCGATTCCCCTCACGGTCTTGATGTACTGTTCACCGATTTTCTCCCTGAGTTTCTGCACATGCACATCGATCGTCCGGTTGTTGTTTTCATATTCGCCTCTCCAGATTTCACGGTAAATCTCTTCGCGTGTAAAAACTTTTTTCGGAGTGGCGAGCATGAGCGCAAGCAATTCGAATTCCTTCCTCGGCAAAATGATTTCATCGTTGCCCTTCACAACGAGGTAACGCTCGCGGTTCAATCGGATTGCACCGGCCTCGAATGATCGCGTCATTTCCTGCGACCGGTGGCGCTTGAGAATCGCTTTCACGCGCATGAGCATCACATTCGGACGCACGGGCTTGATGATGTAATCGTCGGCGCCCACGGAAAATGCGGCGATCTGCGAATAATCTTCGCTGCGTGAAGTGTAAAACGCAAGGAAAGTTTTTTTCAGCGACGGAATGGATTTTATATCGTGGCAAACTTCGATGCCATCCATCCCCGGTAAAGCCAATTCAAGAATGACAAGGTGGGGCTGAAATGTTTTTGCCATTTCAATCGCCTCTTTCCCATTCCGGCAACACATCACCGTATAACCGATATTTTCAAAAATGCTCTTGAGTGTATCCAAAACGTTTTCATCATCATCCACCAAAAGCAGACGATATGTTTCTTTGGAGTCATGAAATCCATTTGTAGTCACAGTGTGAAATTATCTGCTGCATATTGTAATGCCATTAAGCCGATATTAAGTTTCAGGTAAAAAAAACGTTTTCTGCACAAAAGGGGATTTTTACGTTACGGAAAGGTTACGGGAATGTATTGCCCAAGGAAAATGCACTGCGGCGAAATTCCACGTGAAGAAAATAATTGTTTCTTTTCCAAGACAAACCCTCATTTTCCGAAATCCTGAAAATGGTTTGCGGCAAAAAAATCGCCCGACAGAAAATGAACAATCCTTTTTTGAAAACTATTCTTCTCGTTTGAGTCCCAACAACGGCAGCACTTCCAGCACTTCACGCATTTCATATTGAATTTCGTTCTGGCAAAGGCGCATTTTACTTTGTAATTTCCGTTTGGGTTATGAAATCAAGACGCTTCCGTTTCTGGTCCATTTTTTTCATTTCAATTTTCAGTCTCTGGATGTTGACAGGATATGTGTTCGCCAAAAAAATGACGGATCCCACCAACACCGATTATCCCGACATCCTTCGAATTGACAGCTTCAAGGTTCAACGGAAAAACATTGTCTCTTCCGACGGAACAAGAATCAATGCATGGTTGGCGGGCAACAATAAAAACCGTACAGTGATTCTCCTTCCCGGAATTCATGCCAACAGTTCGCACATGGTCGAACGCGCGAAAATTTATCTGGCCAATGGCTTTTCGGTTTTGCTTCCCGATTTGCGTGGCGAAGGGAAAAGCGAATCGCAGAAAATAAGTTTCGGTTGGAATGAACGCCACGATCTGCTTGCGTGTGTGCGCTGGCTGAAAAACAATGGTTACGAAAATATCGGTGTGCACGGCTGTTCATTGGGCGCGGCAACCATCACCTATTCGTTCGATTCGTTGACCGATTACAGATTCGTGGTGCTGGAATCTCCCTATTACAACATCGACCGCGCATTGGCACACCGCACATTCGATACCGGCTGCAACCGTTTTTTCTTTTGGCCCGTTTATTTTTTCACGAGAATGGAAACTGGAATCAACGCCGACGAACTTTCGCCTTTGCATTGCATTTCGAAATACAAGGGCCCCTTGCTTTATTTTGCCGGCGACCGTGAAAAGAATATTCCCATTGACGAATGCAATGGAATATTCGATTCAAGCAATTCAACAAACAAGCATCTCCATTTTTTCCACAACGCCGATCATTTCGATTTTTTGCATTTCCAACCGACTGAATACAAATCATTCCTCACCGATTTTCTTCATACCTTGAATTGATCAACATGAAAAGCAAACCCGAGTCCGATTTTTTTTACATGGTGTTCGAAGTCGTCCGTCTCGTTCCGCCAGGCCGTGTCACAACGTATGGTGCCATTGCAAAATATTTGGGCATGAAAGGTTCTTCGCGCATGGTCGGTTGGGCAATGAACAGTTCGCATGCGCATCATTCACCCGTGCCCGCTCACCGCGTAGTCAATCGCGAAGGATTGCTCACCGGAAAAAATCATTTCAAGACACCTTCAATGATGCAACAGCTTCTGGAAAAAGAGGGGATCCGCATTACAAAAGATAAGGTCACCGATTTCAAGAATCATTTCTGGGATCCGAATGAGGAGTTGAAATTATAGAAACGGAAACGGGGCGTGTAACAAAAAAGAATCTGAAATTGTTTTTAAGCCGGGCGTGCCCCTACGGGTCGGGCTTCCCGAAATTTCGGGACGTTTCAAGTCCTCGCGTTTTTTCCGGAAAAAGATTTTCTTGTGGGCTGTGGGCTTTCCACTTCTATCCCTCACGCAAAAACCACACATCATTCATGCATCATTCGTCCCCGACCTCTTCACTCTCACCCCTTATAAACATCCATCCTGAAATCCGCATCGAACTGCTCGGGCTGTCCAATGGAACAATGAAATTCTTCAGTAGCGGATTTTGTTTTTGCCGTTTTGTCGAATCCCGGTTTCAACGTTACCAGATCGGGACGGGTGATGTAACCGAAGTTGCGGATGAGTTCCCACTTGGTTCCTGTTTTTTTGTACCAAGCATATCCAATCTGGTATCGCATCAACGGACCTTCCATTAATTTCCGCACATCCACCACAATCGCCACCGGTGTTCCGCCCACTTTTGCAACTTCAATTGTGTCGGTATGCGATTTTGTTTCCACGAAAAAGGTTTTTCCCTTTTTGAAAAGGACAGAATCATTTCCCAAAACAACCTTGTCGATTGTCAGATGAACATAATACGGACGCTGTGCAAAAAGGAATCCGGAAATGAAAATGGAAAAAAGGGTTGTGGCGAACAGTTTCATTCGTTGAAAGTAGCAATTTGTGTGCCGTGGAAAAAGGAATTGGGTAATTGGGGGTAATCAGAAAAATGAAATTGGTTTTCCAAATCTCATTGAATCAAATCACACAGTTCCCCCAATTACCTCAATTACCTCAATCACCCAATTACCCAGTTACCCAGTTGCCTCAATTACCTCAATCGCCTTAATTACCTTAATTTTGCATCATGAACATTACCAAAGAACAGGTTCTCGACGCATTGAAGAATGTGGATGACCCCGATTTGAAAAAAGATATTGTCACACTCGGCATGGTGAAGGATATAGTCATTGACGGAAAAAACATTTCGTTTTCCGTTGTGCTCACCACTCCCGCTTGTCCGATGAAGGAATTGATCCATCGCGCGTGTGTGAACGCAATCATCCATTATGTCGACAAGGATGCGAATGTGAATGTGAACATGACAGCGAATGTGACCACACAACGGAGCGGCACCACTTTGCCCGGAGTGAAAAACATCATTGCTGTCGCTTCCGGAAAAGGCGGTGTGGGAAAATCCACTGTCGCGGCAAATCTCGCCTGCGCACTCACGATGCAAGGCGCAAAAGTCGGATTGATTGATGCGGATATTTACGGTCCATCTGTTCCGATCATGTTTGACGTGGTGAATGAAAAGCCGATGGTGCGCGACATCAACGGAAAAAGTTTTCTCGTGCCGGTGGAAAGTTATGGCGTGAAATTATTGTCGATCGGATTTTTTGCCGATACGAATCAGGCGATTGTTTGGCGTGGACCGATAGCCGTGCGTGCCTTGAATCAAATGCTGAGTGAAGCGGATTGGGGTGAACTCGATTACCTGATTGTGGATCTTCCTCCGGGAACAGGCGACATTCACCTTTCGCTTGTTGCTGCAGTTCCATTGACCGGAGCTGTCATTGTAAGCACACCGCAAAATGTTGCACTCGCCGATGCACGCAAAGGTGTTGCGATGTTCAAGATGCCTGCAATCAATGTTCCGGTAATCGGTATCATCGAAAACATGTCTTGGTTCACTCCGGCGGAACTTCCCGAAAACAAATATTTCATTTTCGGAAGGGAAGGTGCTTCACGTTTGGCGGAAGACCTCAATGTTCCTTTGCTCGGACAAATTCCATTGGTGCAAAGCATTTGCGAATCGGGTGATATCGGTCGTCCTGCCGTGTTGCAAAAAAATACGCCGCAGGCATTGGCATTTTTGGAAATGGCGGGAAACATTGCACAGCAAGTCGCCATCATGAATTCCAAAGTGAAAGAACCGGTTTCCTGATCGCTTTTGTTTATCTTTGATACAGGATAATATTGATAAAATAACATGCAACAGGAATTGATCAACCGAATTGAAGAAGCATTGAATTCATTGCGTCCTTTTCTTGAGGCGGATGGTGGAAATGTTTCTTTGCTGGAGGTAACGGATGACAATGTGGTGAAGATCGAATTTCAGGGTGCATGCAAATCGTGCTCGATGAATGTGATGACTTTCAAGGCGGGAATTGAAGAGGCCATTCGCCGTGCTGCTCCAGAAATAAAATCCGTCGAAGCCGTCAACTTGATTGCAACACCATCCGAACATTAAGCCTTCAAACAATCCCACAAATCAATTTTCAAAAAATAAAAAAGCCACTCCTGATCGACAGGGTGGCTTTTTTCGTTGGATATTTTTTCGCTTGAACGAAGCGAGAGAATTACTTGATCAAATAAGTATTGATGTAAGTGCGGATGCGATCTGCGTTGTGTTTTGAAAAGTCCTTGTATTGCGATTGCAAATTGATGTGATAGCAACTGATGAAAGCATAACAATCGAGAAATCCCGCTGTCTGCATTTTACGTGCAAAAGCCATTTCCTGATAATCTTTCTCGTCATCCGGATTTGATTTTTTGAGCATGAATTCCCAGCTGTAGGATTCAAGGTATTTTGCGTCGGTAAAACCGGGTTGTTTGGTAACAACACCGTCCTCATTGCAATTGTCGGAAATTTTGTCGAGTGCTGGAACGTAATATTGCCAAGGTGTTGTGCTGATCGTGCTTCCGGTTACACCCATACTGTTCGGACTAACCAAACGTTCTTGCCAATGACGGTCAAAGGTTTTTCCCAACTTGTCTGCGATCGTTTCGAGTTTATCGAAAAATATGTATTCGGGATAAACGAGAATTCCATCGATGCAGGCATTTTTTGCATTCTCCCATTGTTTCAATTGGACATAACATTCTGCAAGTGAATTGTAGGTATTCGCCAAACCCGGTTCGATGCGGATGGCATGCTGGAACCATGGAATCGCCTGATCGTAGTCGCTGTTTTTGAAATAGGACAATCCGATTGAATAAGTGGCGTCGAAATAATTGCTGTCGATTCCAACCGCCTTTTTATATTCCTTGATTGCACCTGTCCAATCCTGATCGTTGAAAGCCTTGTCTCCTTCATTGTAATGGTCTTTTGCATCTTCACCAATGGCAGTGTCCACAGTCGGATCAACATAATAAGTCCGGAGAATGCTTGACGCCTGTTCCTGTTTTTCGGAAAACATTGTTGCGTGAAAACATGCACTCAACATTTCGATCTTATCCGAATTCATTTTATCCTGATTCACTTTAATCGTTTTTCCCGCCGATGCCTGCTTGATGATCGTGATCAATACTTTTGTGTATTCCGCCGTGTAACGGTCACTCTCATAAGCGACCCTGTAATTCCACAATTTTTCATCGAAAGGATGATTGAGTTGAACCTTGATCAGGGTTGAAATCGCCTTGTCGTATTTGGCCGCATTATAAAGTTTAACCGACTTGTCAATTGACTTTTGTTCCGATGCCGTGTATTGCGCAAAAACAGAAACCGAAAGAAAAAGTCCAACCAAAACGGTGAAGACATTTTTTATCATGTTATTTTTCATAGGGAGAATTTTTGCTCCGGAGGATTTTCTTCGGAGGAGATTAGGGTTGATTTTTATTGTCTCGTCAATGTTGCCGAACAAGTGTCGACGGCACTTCCGTTATTCATGTAATAAGTCAGGTTGACCGTATTCGTTGCCACTTTGGTTCCGCTTCCATGAAGTTGGTTGGAATTCAATGTTTGTGTTGGAATTGTCAAACTTGTTCCATTGATATCGGTCATTGCCTTGAAGTTGGTCCCCAGATTGTAAAAATTATCAATCAGAACCTGGGTTGCATTCGTCGTTGATTTACTGATGTGAACGGTATAGGTACTTGCCCCAATCTGCGAACTGTGTTCATTGCAAGTCCATGACGCGACATAAGCATCGCGTGCATCAGTGGGAGTGGGTTGCTGATCGGGTTGACAGGAAGAAAAAAATCCAAGGGCAAAAATGAGAACAGCAAAGAAAAAATGACTTCTTTTCATGGGCGATTTGATTCAACAAATATGCGGTTTTTCTTCCTTACAGGCAAAATGCATACCGTGAGGGAAATGACGGCAAAGAAGTTGCGGTGGGCGACAAAATAAAAAGCGGAAGGCAGAAATCATTCTGAAAAAGTATTGCAAAAAAAAGATGCTCCAACTTTGGAACATCTTCTTGATTTATTTCTTGCTTGATTCTTCGCAGCCTACTGCCGCTTCTTCCCTGTCACTTTTTAACGGTGTCTTCCACCGCCACCGCCGCCCGCTCTTCCGCCACCGCCGTGCATTCCTCCACCACCGCCGCCTCTTTGACCGCCACCACCTCTTTGACCACCGCCGCCTCTAGGGCCAGCTGATGCCCTTCCCGCATTTCCATGCCCACCTGATGATTGACGATTGTTTTGTCTTTCGGTTTTACTTGCCGTGTTTCCGGTTGATGCGGGTTTTGATTCCACTTTTCCAGAAGCATTCGCAGAAGCCGGTTCCGAATGTTGACTTACTTTTTGTTGTTGGCCTGAATTGGTTGAAGCGTTTGTTTTTGCAGATTCGGAACCGGCCGGAGATGCATTTGGTTTCGATTGACCGGTTGACGCCGGTGAAACATTTGTTTTTCCCGACTCTGCGGTTGTTGCAGATCCTGCTGGCTTCGAAGACGAAGGCGAAACATTTGTTTTTCCCGCTTCTGTTTTTCCCGCTTCAGAAGTTGTTGCAGATCCATTTGGTTTTGATGACGACGGTGAATCATTTGTTTTTCCATGATCGGCAGTTGCCGTAGTTGCATTTGTTTTTCCGGGTTGTGAACCTGTTGCCATACGTCCGGTTTCATACGCATCGTGACGTTCATGTTGGGGAGCGTATGTGCGATGTACATAAGGCGATGCAACGCGGTGCTCTCCGTAATAATTATTTATATATCCCATCCTGCATTCGTGCACATAACCGCAATAAGGGTGATAGCGCATGCATCCGCCATAATACATTCCCCATCCCATCGGGCGCCATGGGTGCCACCAAAGCGGATAATACATCCATCTCCAGGGAGAAACCCAAAAAACATATTCGGGAGCATAAATGAAACGCACGCAAGGCCACATCCACACATTCACGAAAATAAATCCCGGACGGAATCCTTGCCATTTCGCGTCGGTGCTGTTTGCTGTTTGATCGTTCGGCTCAACAAAATAATTGTCGCCGTACAATTCCTTGTCGCCGGCAATCTGCAATTGTGCCGACTCCACTCCGTTATTGTCAATTTCAATAACTGCAACATCCTGCGATTCCGTTTCACTCACCGGATCCTGAATGACAATGGCATGACCTTTTCCGGTTACCTGATCGACCACACGCAAATAGTCGACGTTTTGGTCATTGTTCAAATCGAGGTTGTCCACTTTATTTGCCGGATCATTCAACTTCTTTTCAAAATCTTCCGGACTTGTCGATTGTTTGAACAAGTCAAGAACAGCTGCGAGATCCAGATTGTCACCGGGAAGTCCGAGTGAATCGGAAGTGCCGGCGAATACTTTTACCCGAATGCCTGCAATCAGGAAAAGTGCGATAAGGATGCAATATTTTTTCATGGCTGACTATTTTAAAATTGGACTGTTGCAAAGTTGAAAAGAATGTCGGTTTGTTTTGGATTTTCAACCCTTTAAACTTTCCAACATTTCAGTTGGACTTATGACTCTGAATTCATCCAGAGGTTTAACATCACCACTCAAAAAACGAGCCATTTCACCGTATTTAACTTAATTTAGATTTTCAAACCTGCACGCCCATGAAAAGAAGATACGCTTGTTCCCTGCCCCTCATTTTCCTGGCCATTTTTTCATTCGGTCAACCGACGACATGGAACCCGCGCGGAGTGGGCGGCGGCGGTGCATTTTTTTCGCCCAGCATCAATCCCGCAAACACAAATGAGTATTTCATTGCCACCGACATGTCCGAACTTTTCCATAGCACCGATTTCGGACAATCCTATTCGCATGTTCACTTCACACAATTCCAGGCCGGGCACAATTCGAAAGTCTGTTACACATCCACCGCCAACCTTTTGTATTCCATCGCTTATGTCAATGATGTTGCAACACCCGTAAAAAGTACCGACGGCGGCATAACGTGGAATGCACTTGCCGGAAATCCGGATCCGAACAATGATTCCTGGACAATTGATGTCGACTATGCAAATCCATTGCGCGTTGTGCTTTCACTTTATGACCAGATTTATTTTTCGAATGATGGCGGAACCACTTTCTCTTCGTTCCATACGTGCCTGAACAACGGAGCGGGAAATGTTGTCGGTGGCGTTTTTTTCGACGGGAATACTATTTATGTCGGCACGAATGACGGTGTTCTTGTTTCCACAAATGCCGGAGTTACGTGGAGCACGGCAACAATAACCGGACTTCCCGCCAACGAACAGATATGGAGTTTCACCGCAGCCAAAGTTGGAAATACAACGCGCTTTTTCTGTTTGACTGCCGACGCTTCAAATGTTTATGTGGGTGTGCAAGGTTCCGATTACTGGGGATTTTTTCTCAACGTTTACAAATGCGATTATGGCGTGAACAATTGGACAGCCGCGTCGACAGGAATCACATTGAATACGGATTTTCCGATGTTCATCAAGATGGCGGCGAACGACATCAACACGGTTTACGTGGCGGGAAGCAATTCCAATTCCGAACCGAACATCATGAAAACCACAAATGCGGGTGGACAATGGAATCATGTTTTCAATACGGCGAACAATCAAAACATCATTACCGGTTGGAGTGGACAAGGTGGCGATCGCGGATGGAGTTATGGTGAATGTCCTTTCGGATTTGATGTGGCATCAACGAATTCAAATGTTGTGCTCTTCGGCGATTATGGTTTTGCACACAAGACAAATGACGGCGGAACAACTTGGCAACAGGCGTATGTGAATGTGACCGATCAACATCCTGCGAATGCGGCAACACCAACACATCAGAATTATCACAGCATCGGTTTGGAAAACACTTCGTGCTGGCAAGTGAATTGGAGTGATGCGAATAACATGTGGGCATGTTACACCGACATTCAGGGAATACGAAGTACGGATGGAGGAAATTCCTGGTCGTTCAACTATACAGGACACAATGGGAATACATCGTACCGAATTGTAAAGGCTGCGAATGGAACTTTGTTCATGGCCACTTCAAACATTCACGATATGTATCAAACCACTCGCTTGCAGGATGCACAACTCGATGCTGCAGATGCAAACGGAAAACTGCTTTATTCAACCGACAATGGTTTGACATGGACATTGCTACATTCCTTCGGTCATCCCGTTTTTTGGATCGCGTTGGATCCGAACAATCCGAATCGCGCGTATGCGAGTGTGATCCATTACAACAACGGAGCGGGAATCGGTGGCGTTTACCGTTGTGATGATTTGAACAATCTTGCATCATCAACCTGGACAGTGACGCCAACTCCAGCGGGAACGGAAAAACATCCGGGGTCGTTGAATGTCCTGAACGATGGAAAACTGGTCGCCTCTTTTTCGGGAAGAAGAAACTCAAGCGGAACTTTCACGGCGAGTTCCGGGATTTTCATTTACGATCCGACAGCGAATTCATGGACCAATGTTTCCGATCCGGGAATGAATTATTACACAAAAGATGTGGTGATTGATCCGAATGACGCCACACAAAATACCTGGTACGCCTGCGTGTGGAGCGGTTGGGGCGGACCACCGAATGGATTGGGAGGATTGTACAAAACAACAAACCGCGGAACGAGTTGGATAAAGTTGACAGGCTCCACACTCGATCGTGTGGAATCGTGCACGTTCAATCCGAACAATGCGAATGAAATTTATCTCACAACCGAAACGCAAGGTTTGTGGATGAGTTCAAACATCAATTCCGCATCTCCCTCTTTTTCATTGGTGAATTCATATTCTTTCCGTCAACCAGAAAGGATTTTTTTCAATCCGTATAACCTGAATGAGATGTGGGTCTCGAGTTTTGGAAATGGAATGGAAGTGGGATTGCTAACGGCAACCGGTGTTCCGGAATTTGCGCATGAAAACAACATTTCACTTTATCCGAATCCCGCCTCTTCTTCGTTTACCGTGAACACAGATGCTGAAAAGGAAATGCTGGTGATGTACAATTCACTGGGAGAAGTTGTGTTGACGAAAGAATTGATGAAGGGCGAAAATGTGGTGGAGGTGAATACCATTGCCGATGGAATTTACGTTGTTGCCTTGGGTGAGAAAAAAACAAGAATAATCCTGCAGCACTGATCGCATGAAACTTTTCGCATTTGTTCTACTGACATTTGTCTTACCGTTTTCCAACAGCGAAAAAAAGTCGGACGAATATTTTGCAAGAGGTCAACATGAATTGCAATGGCTGACATTCTCTTCCGATTCCACTTTTACACTCACGGAAAGTTTCAAGCCGATGAACTGTTACAGTTTTACGGATTACAACGGCACTTATCAAATCAAGAACGACACATTCATTTTTCAACTCAGTCCTGCCATTCCACCTTTTTCCAATTCCAAGGATACGATCCATTACCAACCGGAATATTTTGTTGGCGACAAGGATAAATTGCTGCGCGTTTCAAGCGAACAATTCATGGACAGGAAATTCAAGAAGGAGGATTTAAATGAATAGTGTTTTTCAAAATGCCTGATTAATTTTCCAGAAACGATATCAACAATTTCAACTCCTTATCAGAAATTGTGGATTGCTCTGATTTGTCGTAAATGTCAATAAGATAAATCCTGTTTTTTGCAACCCGTACAAAGCGTTATAATTCTTGCTCCGCCCGATTTTCCTTTGCCTTTGGAAGAAATTGCCAATCTGATTTTAAAACAATGTTTTCCAATTGGATCGCCGATTGACGGATTCACTTCCAATTCGTCAAACAATTTCGAAATATCTGATTTCAGTGATTTGTATTTTCGTGCGAGTCGCTTGAGTTTGCGTTCGAATGGTTCTGTAGCAATGATCTCAAATTTCATTCAGTAATTTTTTTGCAGACTTCAATTTCTTTTTTCCTTTCTCATATTTCGCCACATCTTCAAATGCCATAAGGATATCCTGAACCGCCTTTTCCTTGTATGGATCATTAATCAGTTTGAGCACCTCAACAAAATCAAGTTTTCCCACCAACTCCAAAAAGAAGGGGGCGTTTTCATCTTTAATATCTAAAATAACTTTCATGGATAATTGTTTTTACAAATATACCCAATGCATATAAATTTTCGTGATGGGAAATAGTTTCCCATTATCCCCGATGGCATGGAGCTCCGCTCCCGAAGTTTTGGGAGTGATAGTCCGAAGGATTCCTTTGGAGCGGGAAACGTGTTTCCAAAACGGAGAGATGGTCCGTTCCAAATTTTATCTGCCAATCTCTACCTAAATTTGTGTGTGTCTCGAATGGATGTGCTCCCTGATTTTTTCGGCGGCGAAGGAAATTCTTCCCTCGGCATTTTACGTCTCGACTTGCCCGATCCGATTGCGGGAGGAAACAAATCCTACAAACTGAAATACAATCTCGAAGAAATGCGTCGATCGGGATTGAAACGTTTGCTCACTTTCGGCGGTGCATTTTCCAATCACATTGCGGCGGTTGCAACGGCAGGAAAAAAGGAAAACATGGAAACCATCGGAATGATTCGTGGAGAGGAGTTGAATGGGAATTCGAATGCGGTGTTGAAACATGCGGTTTCCTGCGGGATGAAATTGGTTTTCATTTCGCGCGATGAATACCGCAAACGGAATGATGCGGATTTCCATGAAGCAATCATTCGGGAATATGGGCCGCTTTATTTGCTTCCCGAAGGCGGATCGAATGAATTTGCAGTGAAAGGTTGTCAAGAAATCCTTTCCGTTGCAACCGAAAAATATGATGTGATTGTTTGTCCGGTGGGCACAGGCGCAACGCTTGCGGGAATCATTTCATCCGCAAAAAAACACCAGGAGATAATCGGCGTGGCTGTTCTCGAAGGGAAAAATTATCTGGAAGAAGAAGTGAAAAAGTCGCTCGCAGGAAAAAACGCCGCTGCGAAATGGCGCATCAATCACGATTTCACTTTTGGCGGTTATGGAAAATCTTCAATCGAGTTGGAGAATTTCATTGTTGAAATGAAAAATGGATGTTCGCTTCCTCTCGATCATGTTTATTCCGGAAAAACATTATTCGCCATCTGTGAAATGGAAAAAGGAAATGAATTCCGGGGAAAACATTTCCTTTTCGTACATACTGGGGGCTACGCTTTTTCCAAGTAGTATTATTTTACAACCTTGAATGCCGGCGATCGGAATCCTAGTGCGGATGGGTCGGCATTCCCTGCGGCATTCCTGGAAATCCTGCAGGGTGATCCGTTTTTTTGTAATCGGCGGGAATGGTGAAAAGGGTTGGATCAAGAATCTTATTTTCCACGGAAACAAGGTCCGTTGTATGCGTTCCATCCTTGTCGGTGAGGATTGTCCTGACAGGAAATCCTTCCGCATTGACTGACTTGAGTGCATCCTGCACACCGTGATTTCCAATGTAACGCTGCTTGTTGATCACTGCGCTGTATTTGAAAAATTCCGTGATGGATTTTGTTGTCCATATCTCCCAATTTTTCGCACCCTGCACAACTTTTACGTGCAGGCATTTGTAGCCATTCACAGAATCATTTCCAATCAATGTTGCAGTCGCGGGCTCATTGTCCTTGTCCGTTTCCGCATTGCTGACATCCACTAAGGTGTATGTTTTTGTCTTGTCATCGGGCTGATAAACGGTATCGGGTTGATTGGCTTTTACAATGGAAACATTTGAAAATGAAAATCCGGATGGGGTCGTGGCATTCATTTCCACGCGTGTTCCCGGTGTGTCATAATAAATGACGATCGTTGCATTGATGTTGTTGCTTGATGTCATTTTCATGGTCATGGCCACACCTTTTTGCTGTGTGGAAAATGATTTCCAGGAAACAAGGGAGAGAATGGCAAGTGAAACAAAAAGTGCTTTTTTCATGGGAGTGTTTATTTTATTATTTGCATTTCGCCTTGCTGGCGTTGATGGCTTCCTGGCAGTTTGTCGCTTTTCCCCAAACATCGGAAACCATTTGTCCGAGTGCAGCTTCAAAAGTGAGAACGAAGTTCTGGAAGTTTACCGCTGATGTCTTGAAAGCGCCCTGACTCGGATTGACACAATAATCCGCCTTTCCAAGAAGATCTTCCGTGTTGGAGAAACGTGCGAGCCCACTGTTTTTTTCATTGGCAATATAGTCTTCCGCCTTTTTCATCCATTGTGTGAAATAATTGTTCACGTCCGTTTGATATTGTTTTTCAATCGGGCACAAACAGGCGGGCAGTTGTTCTTCCGTTTCACCGATCTGCACTTGGGGGCATTTGCTTTGCGCATCATTTTTTTTCGCTTCGAGCGCTTTCATGTTATCATCATATTCTTTCAACAGCAAACCCCATTGCGAAGTAAGGCTGTCGGAAAATGACATTTGCAGCATGGTGTTCCTGTTCCATTCCATCATGAAAGCCGTTTCAGCCTGGCTCGGGACTTTCAACGTTTGTGCACCTGCATTTTGTTGTGCAAGCATAGCTTGTTGCATCGCCCACGCACGTTGCTGATCGGGCGTCATGTTTTTCAGGTTCTTGACAAAAGAAGTGTCGGGCATTCCTGAAAGGAGAAGTCTTGTTTGGAAATCCTTGATCTTCGCTGCATAAGCTCCCGTGATTTTGCCCGTATTGTAAGTTCCGTCATTGTTATCCGTGCATTGTGCAAAAGCATCCTGTGGCGATGTCGGATATGTGTTTGGCAATTCCGACAAGAACGGAAGCAATGGTTGTGCAAAAGGTGTCTGTGCAAAAACGTTTACGCCAACCAGCAAAAACAAAATGGGAAACAGATATTTCATGGTCAGATTATTTTACGAATTCTTCGGTTACACATTCATGAACAAAATCTTCGTCACTTGATTTGCATAAATCCGTAATCCGTCTGAAAGATTACTGCATTTATTTTTTCACGAACTCCACCCGCCTGTTTTTCGCTTTTCCCTCGAGCGTGCTATTGTCGGCAATAGGTTTTGTTTCACCGTAACCTTTTGATGTCAATCGCGCTCCGTCAATTCCCATTGAAATCAACTGCGTGCGTACCGCATCGGCACGGTCCTGTGAAAGTTTCATGTTCGACGCATCATCACCATCACTGTCGGTGTGTCCATCCACTTCCAGATTCAGGGTCGGATTGTCGGCCATCAATTTGTAAATCTGATTGATCGTTCCCATACTTTCCGGACGCAAGGTAGATTTGTTGACATCGAACGTGATTCCGTAAGTGATGATTTTTCCGTCGGTGTTCAGTTTGTCGAGCATATTCATTTTCGCTCCATTCGCAATGCGCACACCGGTCATCTTGATCGGATTGTCGAGCGAACCGATTCCACCAAAGGCAACTGCATTGGGTTGGCAATTGCAATCGGGAACAACAAGCACACGATTTTGGTCAACATAAACTTTCAACTGGTTGTCTTTGTATGCAATCGCAACGTGATGCCATTTATTGATATAATTCTCCCC
>CAYMZV010000024.1:0-26041 GCA_964394965.1 uncultured Chryseobacterium sp. | reverse complement strand
TTGCAAAGTTAAAATTATTTTGGCGTCGCTTTCCGCAAGTTCCAATGGTAATTTATGTGTAAAGATCAGCAATACACGCAAGCGGCGATTCTTGCTTTTCAACTCTTCGTAAAAAAAACTTTTGTTTCGTCGGTAACTTTCACGCAATATTCTCTTGATCCTGTTTCTTGCCACTGCGCGTTTGAACGTGCGCTTGGGAACCGCGAATGCCACTTGCGCAGGAAACGGAATTTCCGATTCGGAAAACATCCACTTTACACGAAACGGGAATTGGTAAAATTCCTCTCCGTGACGCATCAGCGCCTCGAAAGTTTTTTTGCCGGAAAGGCGTTCTTGCTTTTTAAAAGTGTTTCGCATGCGAAAATCCAATAACCCAAAATTAAAGTTTCATTCCGACAGTGCGTCACGAATAATTGTTGGAGGGAAGTGGGTGTGCCCTTCGTGCTTCAGGCCGTGCTTTTCCCGAAGGGATCACTGTGTGGCGGCACTCACTTTTTTGTGAAAACAAAAAGAGCTCCCCGAAGGTGTCCTTCAAATCTCACGCAAAAAAATGGAATGTGAATCCGACAAACGAAAACCGGCAGCTTATTTTTTATTCACCTGCTTGATGTATTCCTCCAACGCCATTGTCATCGAAGGGGTTCCCGCTTTCGGTGCGTGAATGTCCAAACGCAATCCCGCTTCTTCCACAGCTTTCGCCGTAGCCGGACCGAAAGCCGCGATACGGGTCTTGTTCTGTTTGAACTTGGGGAAATTCTTGAAAAGCGAAGTGATACCCGATGGACTGAAGAAAACCAAAATGTCGTAATACACATCCGCCAAATCACTCAGGTCGCTGCAAACGGTGCGATAAAGAATCGCCTTGGTATAATTGATTTTGTATTTGTCCAGAATTTCGGGAATATCCTCCTTGTGAACATCCGTACACGGATAAAGGAATTTATCTTCCTTGTGTTTTTTGATTATTTCAATCAGGTCGTTGAATGTTGCCTTGCCGTGAAAGATTTTCCGCTTGCGGTACTGCACATATTTCTGAAGGTAATAAGCGGTGGATTCCGAGATGCAGAAATATTTCATCGTATCGGGAACCGTTACGCGCATTTCAGAACACATGCGGAAAAAATGATCAACCGCATTTCTGCTGGTCAGGATCACTGCGTTGTATTCGTTGATGTTTACCCGTTGCTGACGGAAATCCTGCGATGGAACACCTTCCACATGAATGAACTCGCGGAAATCAACTTTCAAGCTGTACTTCTTTGCAAGATCTGCATAGGGTGACTTGTCAGTCTCAGGTTTTGGCTGAGTGACCAGTATACTCTTGACTTTTGCGTCAGTATTCTTCGCTGCTGCCACTTGCTTTTGCGTTAGGGGTTAAACGACTGAAATGTGCCAACGAAAACCTTTATAATCACGATAAACGGAATTATTTCGAGCGTGCAAAGGTACAATATAATATAGAAAAAGGAAACAGAAGAGTTTGCCACCCCTATCAATATTACCCTTAAAAGCCTGTAAATCAGTATTAAAAGCGAAGAAACAATTCCTGTCCAAACGAGGATTTCCGGCGGAATTTGCCGTGCATAGGCCAAAAGCATGCAAATCGGGAAAAGTACGAGTCCGGTCGTTTTATTGAAAAGAAGGACATTATAAACATATTCCGAAGCCGCATCCCTCACATCAAAAATATTTCCCAGAATGCGTGTCACCGTTATTTTCACAAAATAGGCAACACCGATTCCACACATGATCAATCCGAATCCTTTCAATCCTTCCGTGGAGGCATTCCAGAATCCGGCCGTTTGCCAAATGAAAAGTGAAAACATCAGCAAATAATTCAACAGCAGCAAAACGGAAACACGGCTTGTGAGGGAATATTCCTCTCGGTACAAAACGCTTACCGAAGAGGAGCGTACAAAACCGTTCATCAATTGCAATAATCTCTTGAAATCGAAAACGCGGAGGATAACAAGAATGGTAAATGAAATGAATAGGACCACTGCCACCCACCAGTTACCTCCTGATATCGCCAAGGGTTGTGGATGAAAAGCGGATGCATTTATGAATCCTTGTGGATTGCCCGAAACATTTGCCGACTGAAGAAGAAAAATCGTTTTCGAAAAAAAATGCACGGAGTGAAATTTGTCTTTCAGCAAATTTAGCTAAACACCTGCCGATAACTAACCCAACGCCAAAAGAAAAAAGGTTCCGGTCATTCCGAAACCTTTTTCAACTGAAAAAACACTTTTTACTTTTTAGATGCATTGACCATTTCACAGTGAACGGTCACATCAATCGATTCGGCAATTTTTGTTCCCACAGCGGAAGGGACAGTGATGTTGTAATCGACGAGCTTGACGGAAAATTTCGCGTCAATGGTAACCGCTCCGTTCTTGATGATGAGCGTTCCTGGAATTGTAACCGGCTGCGATGTATTGTGGATTTTCATTGTGCCCACCATCGTGATCGGAAAGGTTCCGTCTTTTGAGTAATCGATCGTCTCGGAAATTTTCCCCTTGAACGAAGAGAATTTATTCGGATAGGTTGGTTTCCCATTTGCATCTTTCGTCCCTTCCTTGTCGGTCTCCATGTAATTTTCATTGAAATGTTCGCGCATCAACGCATTCGGAAATACAAACCCTTCGCAATTGATGTTTGCCATTACGTCACCTGTTTTTGCATTCAGGATCATGGTGGCGATGGAATCTTCCGCACTGATATTTTCCATCGGTGTGGTGGAGAAGAAAGAAATTTTTGTGTGTTTCCCCATGTAAATCTGTGCATTCAGGGATAGTGCTCCTGCAATCAGGGCGATAAAAAGAAGGGCTGACTTTTTCATTTTAGTATTTTTTATTGGTGATCTGTTTACTGTTTTGCAATTACCCTGCCAACTCTTTTGATCCATAAACCGTTTCCACCAGACCGCTGTGATTGAAAGGATTATTGCAAATATAGCAAATTGAATGTATGTACATGCAATTCGTATTCGAGGAAAAGGTTGTAAAAAAATACCATCCCTGCAAATTGGATTTCATGACTATGGAAAACAAATGGGTTTGACCGAAAATGTTTTGGCTATTTTTGCAGCCATCTTCCCGAAAGTTATCGGGATGCAAATCAACTTCAAACTATGGCTTCTGATAATTTCCAGGCACCCGATTATTATTTGTTGGACGAACTCCTGAGCGACGAACATAAGCTTGTTCGCGACACTGCACGCGCATGGGTGAAAAAAGAGATTTCGCCCATCATTGAGGACTACGCACAGAAAGCGCAATTTCCGAAACAGATCATAAAAGGTCTCGGCGAAATTGGAGCGTTCGGCCCTTACATCCCCGAAGAATATGGCGGTCCGGGATTGGATCAGATTTCTTATGGACTGATCATGCAGGAATTGGAGCGTGGCGATTCGGGAATCCGTTCAACCGCTTCCGTACAAAGTTCATTGGTGATGTATCCGATTTTCATTTACGGAACAGAAGAACAGAAAAGAAAATATTTGCCAAAGCTGGCAACAGGTGAATTGATGGGATGTTTTGGCTTGACGGAACCTGACCACGGATCGAATCCGGCCGGAATGATTACCAATTTCAAGGACAAGGGAAACCATGTTGTTCTCAACGGGGCGAAAATGTGGATTTCAAATTCCCCGTTCGCAGACATTGCTGTTGTGTGGGCGAAAAATGAAGCGGGAGAAATCCAGGGATTGATTGTTGAACGCGGCATGACCGGATTCACCACTCCTGAAACGCATGGCAAATGGAGTTTGCGTGCAAGCGCCACGGGCGAATTGGTTTTTGACAATGTAAAAGTTCCGAAAGAGAATATTTTTCCTACGATAAAAGGATTGAAAGGGCCATTGGGTTGCCTGAACAGTGCACGCTATGGAATTTCATGGGGTGCCATCGGTGCCGCAATGGATTGTTACGATACGGCACTGCGTTATTCAAAAGAAAGGATTCAATTCGGAAAACCCATTGGAGGATTTCAGCTGCAACAAAAAAAATTGGCGGAGATGATCACTGAAATTACAAAAGCGCAATTGATGTGCTGGAGATTGGGTGTACTGAAAAATGAAAATCGCGCAACACCGGCACAGATTTCAATGGCGAAAAGAAATTCGGTTTACACGGCAATCACCATCGCACGCGAGGCGAGGCAGATGTTGGGTGGAATGGGAATCACCGGGGAATATCCGATCATGCGCCACATGATGAATCTGGAATCGGTGATTACTTATGAAGGAACACATGACATTCATTTGCTCATCACAGGAATGGATGTGACAGGATTGAATGCGTTTGAATAACCGTAGGTAAATTGTTGGATCGATAGACTTGAAATGCCAAGTCTATCATTTCCTTTTTCTCACGTCGCAAGTCTCTTCTCTCAAATCTTTCCCATACAATTTTTAACAAATTTTTCCGTTAAAATGTAAACGGGGTTTCCCTCACGGGATTCCTTTGTCATCAACGTTTTAACCAACGACCGATCTTTCTGGCATGCTCATTGCAAAAAAGAAAGTGATCGGTTCGTTGTAACTTTTTTGTACCAATGGAGTTATAATAACAAAGACAATACTGCGGATCCTTCAAGAAGTTTCACAAATCTCCCCACACCATGAAACACATTCACTTCTTGCGCTTTGCCTTCATCAGCCTGCCATTCGCTTTTCCTGCAATGGCAAATGCACAACAATTCCTGAACGGCAGTTTCGAACAAAACGGAAATCTTTGCCTGATCAATACTTCAACAAAAGTGTTCAACGCGAATGTGAAAAGCACATATTCATTCGGACGATTGGGTAAACCCGATATCGCCAGCAACGATTGTGGAAACGGCCAGGCGAAAGATGGAAATTGGTTTGTCGGTCTTGCTACAAATATTCAAGGCGGCGTAAAATCGGAAGGGATGACACTTGAACTTTCCGAACCGCTTTCCAAAGGAGAACAATATTCACTTACATTTTGGGCACGCATGCGTTCTTTCGCACCGAATATCGAACTCGGACAAAGTGTTGCGGATTCTTTGGGCGGACAGATTTTTTATACCGTTTCCGCAATGACAATCGGTTTTGACTGGACATCGGTTTCGGTTCGTTTCACTGCGCCGAATGACGGAAAATATATTTCGGTGCGCGTGACAAACCCGAATCAGAATTCAGGTGTGTGGGTGGATGGTTTTGAAATCCATCCGGTTTTTGTTGCAGACAATGTGGTCATGGTTTCGAAAACAAATTCACAAAACACAATTGCCTCCGTTGCAAAAAAAGATGTGACAGCCGAGATAGGACTTTTCCCGAATCCAAGCGAAGGTATTTTCAAGGTCAGTGCCGATTCCACAATCCTGCAAAGCATTACCGTTTATGATATGCTCGGTTCAACCATTGAACAGCACATTGCAACAGCCGACCAACCCGTTCCCGATAGGATTGATTTGACGAGCCAACAACCCGGAATGTATTTTGTGGAGATGGCAACCTTGAGCGGAGAAAAAATGACGAGGAGAATTATTGTGAGCCGGTAAAAATTTGCCGATGTGATGATATGCTGATGTGCCGATGAGAATTTCATCGGCACATTTTTTTTAATCGTTTAAAATGGCTTCTTCGATGTACTGAATCAATTTTGTTTTATCACCACCATCTTCTTTCCCTCGCTGTTTTTCAAAGCGGTTTGAAGTTGGTAGTAATAGGTTCCAGCAGAAATGTCGGAAGTGGAAATTGAAAGATGGTCGGATGAATTATCCACATGAATCCGTTTCACTTCATTGCCGGCCACATCATAAAAAACCAGCTCTCCCTCACTTATTCCTTCGGGCAAGGTGTATTCAACACGTGTTGTACTGTTTGTGGGATTGGGATAAGGATTGGAAATGAAATTACTTGAGCTCAATAAATTTTGATTGAAAGCCTCTATTCCAGTCGTTAAATTTCCCGGCAAGCCGAAAACTTTTGCCTGTCCGTTTGCATAGCTTAAAATGAGTTTTGTCCCATAAGAAGTGTTGTAAATGGGACATTGCTGTTGCGGGACATTTGGAAGGACGAGTGGCGCCCCGTTTTCGGAAAAAAGCAACATCCCGTTCTCATTGTAAATGTCGGTGGTGTAAAATCCGAGAGTGGGATTTTGATAGACGTACATGAACTCCATTTGCGCATCGAGGTTGAATAAATTCTCGGATAAATACAAAATGGTGCCGATTTCATTGGATGCATCGCGTGGAAGAAAGCTCAACGAAATGTTTTTTACAACGGTATGATTCATGTCGTAGGTGACCAATCTGCCCCCACATCTGTTTATTTGTACATACCGCTCTCCCGAAACCTCGAAATTCACCATCATCAATTGATTGATATTTCCATTGCAGGTATTGCAAACCGAGGCACTGTCGTAAGTATGTTCGAGTGTCAATTGTGCGCTTGCTTTCATGCTGAATGAAACAAGAAGGATAAGCAGGATTTTTTTCATGGAAATGTTTTTTGCTTTTATAAATATACAAAATAGCCACTTGCCTTTTTTGCGTTAGGTTGGGCCATTCGTTTTCATTGACACATCGGCAAATCATCACATTATCACATCAATTTTTTCATTACTTCGTGTGACTTTTGCGGGTGCAGGGCCTTATGCTTTGGAAAATCAGGAAATCTGGCCATGTATCTTACCGCAAAAGGAAATGCCATGAGTATCGAAACAAAATACCACGCCACCCGCGAACAGATTGTGGCGGAGGAAGCGGAGATAGAAGCCGCCCGGGGAAATCCGCACAAGTTCGCCCCGCTTTACAACCGTTATTATGCACGGATACTCGCATTCGTGTACCAGCGTGTGGAAACAAAAGACGACGCTTACGATATTGCGGCGCAAACTTTTATTGCGGCGCTGGAAAATATCGGGAAATATAAATCGCAAGGTGTTCCGTTTTCGGCTTGGCTGTTCCGCATTGCGTGCAACGAATTGAACCGGTTTTACAAAAGGACGAAAGTACGCAAGGCGATAAACATTGACGATACACAAGTGGCGGAAGTGCTCGGCGAATTGGGTGAGGAAAATTCGGCGGTGACCGATGAACGGCTGATGAAAGCGATTCAACAGTTGGATGATGAGGAAGTTCAATTACTGGAAATGCGGTTTTTTGACAAGCGCCCTTTCAAAGAGGTGTGTGAGATTCTGAATATTTCTGAAACGGCAGCGAAAGCGAGAGTTTACCGGCTGCTTGAAAAACTAAAAACGATTTACACCGGCTTACAATAAACAACGTCATGGACAAGTACAAGATAAACAGGAAACGCAAACCGCTTACCGATGAGGATGTGAAGAAGGGTCAGAACTTCGATGCGTTCATGCAAGCGTATTCGGCAGCGAAAAAACCGTTCTACAAAACAACGACATTCAAATTGAGTGTGGCGACATTCGGGATTGTTGTGGCGGTGGGAACTTATTTCGCAATGAATGGCGACGAGAAAAATGCATCCACCATCGCTTCATTCGTCAGTGCTCCGCTTGCAGGAATAAACATTGCGGACACGACTTACCGGATGGATGCAGCCGACGGAGGGAATTTTCTCTACAACACCGGATCCGAAATACGTGTGCCCGAAGGCGCTTTTCTCGACAGTGCGGGAAATCCGGTGAAGGGAAATGTTGAAATCCATTACCGCGAATTCCATGATCCGGGCGAGATTTTCATTGCGGGAATCCCAATGACTTATGATTCTGCAGGAACCAGGTTCCATTTTGAATCGGCGGGCATGTTGGAAATTACGGCTTGGCAGAACGGGAAAATGTTGAAAGCGAATCCGGCCCAACCGATAAAAGTGGATATGGCTTCGGACAATGACAATGCAAAATTCAATGTGTATTATCTGGATACGCTGAAGAAGAATTGGGATTTCATTACGAAAGACAAAGCTGAACTTGTAGGATTCATTGGTGATACCGCAAAAAAGGATTCCACCCTGAAATCGACAGCAACCCTTTCCGCACCGATTCCTCCCCGTGAAGCAGAAAAGGGGAAACAGAGTTTCGTGATCAATTATGAACCGAGTGAATTTCCGGAATTGAACGCTTATGAAGGAGTCCGTTTTGAAGTGGACGAAACAAAAACGCCTTATGATAAAAATGACAAGAAAATAAGATGGGAAGATGTTTCCATTCTGCGCAACAAGGACGGCGCAACTTATACGGTGACATTCACGAAAGATGCATTGGCACGCACGTATGTAACGTATGCGGTGGTGGATGAAAAGAAGTATGACGACGCAAAAAAATCGTACGAGAAACGTTATGCGGAATACCAGGAACAGTTGAAGAAAAAGGAAACGGCGGAAATCGACCAGGAGAAAAAAAATGAAACGCGATTGATGAATGCCGATGCACACAGGATTTTTGTGAACGATACCGTTCTCCGCGACGCACTTTCAAAAATGCGCAGCAGATTCGGCGGCGGAAAAAATGCGGCGCAAGAAGACATGGTGATGCGCGAATTTGAAATCAAGAATTTCGGGATATGGAACTCCGATTGTCCGGAAAGTTTGCCGCAGGGAGAACCGATGCTCGTAAAACTGATCGACAGCCGCACGAAAACCATCATGCAAGTGGAACATTTGTATCTCGTGGAAAAAGGCCGCAATGCGATTTACACTTTTTATGCCAGCGATCTTGATCGATTCCAATTCAATGCAAATGCTGAAAACCTGGTTTGGGCAATTACAATGGATGGTAAACTCGCAGTGGCAAGCGGTGATGAGTTGAAGGCGATGAGTTTGAAAACCGTGAATGGGAAAAAGGAAGGGTCGTTGACAATGACAGTGTCGGAAGCAAAATTGACTTCTGTCGAACAGGCGAAAACTGTCTTGGGGATTTAAGGAGGGACGGAAATGGTGCGTGGGACGTGAGACGAAAGTTGTTTTTTCTCATGTCTCACGTCCCAAGTCTTTTTCAAACGGAAATTTCTACATTTACGATTATGCCATTGATCCGGAAAATTTTCCTTTCGCTGATTTTTTTCTCGTGTACGTTACGCATGCATGCACAGTTGGACACATTCAATGTACGTGCAGTGAACACGACGATTACCGTTTTGCCTGAGCGTTATTTCATGTACATCAATGAAGATTATCTTTTCAAGATATCTTATTCCGGAAAAAATAAAATGGGACATGTGGAATTCCGTGGGGGAACGGTGGTGAAAAAGGATTCGTTGTGGAATCTGAAAGCGGCGACAGGAGTGAGTGCGATCCTGGTGGTGTATGAAAAGCTGAAAAACGGAACGGAAAAGATCGCCTACACATGGACCTACAAATTGTATTCGCGCGAAATACCCGAAGTGAAATTGGACAATGTGGCGAATGATTCGGTGGTGGATAAATTCACGGTGATTGCCGTTGGGAAATTGCGTGCGAAACAGAAGTACAACAACGACCAGTACAACATCACGTCTTTCAAGATGTATATCAGGAATGGAAATCATTTTGATACGCTGAGTGCAAAAGGAAACCAGATGACATTGGAAATGAAACAACGGGTGGATGCGATGGATGTGAAAACGAATGGAGGGATTCTAATGTTCGAGGATATCAAGGCGATTGATCCCAACGGAAAGGAAATCGAGTTGCCGCCCTTGCGGATTTATATTCAGGATGTGAAGCCGATCAAGGCGGGATTTTAGAATTGAAAACATTGATGAGATTTTGTTGACACGACTCAAAGCCGTAATTGTATTTTCATTTTTTTTCAAGTTCAATTGCCATCTTATTTATTAAGTCGATACAGACCCCAAATAAATCTTGAGCACTTTCAATATCGTATTTTGACTCAGGGTGTTGAGTAGGATTACGATATGACGTCCTTACCAAATCCAATGAATTCAATATTGTGTCACTTGGTTTATTGCTTTTTTTAGCGCGCAATTCCGAAGTCATTGGTCCCCACATCGGCTTTTTTAGCCTTTTGGTTTTTTTGTACTTAAGATAAAAATGTTTAAGAACTTCTTCAGTAGCTCTCAACATGTGAAAAGCACTTGCTGTCCCTTCTCCATATAACAAACATCTACAAGATGAGGCAAAATCATATATGGCCATTTCAGGTAATCTTTCGAATATTCCCTTGTTTAGTAATTCCATTGGTTTAGTCGATAAGTACTCTCCATTAAATCTTCGTTGAGGAACAACATAAACATTTTTAATTGAGGCTTCGGAAAAAATTATATCCTCAAGTATTATTGTATTGGCAATAATCTCCTCTTTAATGCTTCCACCTATTAATTCATCCTTATTTATGCCTTGCAATTTTATTTTTATATCAGCCAAAAAATTATGAAATCCGTTTAATGAAACTTCAAATCCAGATTTTTCCAAAGATCCCTGTAATTTGTCCATAAGTCTAATTGTTCTTTCAACCTCAAATGATTCATCAATGTTCTGTAAATGACGAACCATAAGTCCGATGTATATTAAAGCATACGCAACCCTTTTTTCCATAAAATCATTTTTAAGTCATTAATTCTTGCATTCGAATTAGTGTTACCAAACTTCTCAATCTTCCAAATCTAACCCATTTACCCACTCCCAATCGCTTATATCCATTTGTAACCGCTTAAAAACGGATAGTCTCATTTCCCTTTTACACATTTGCGCGTTTTTAAAAATAAGCAAGCGTTGTAACCATTCATTTTTCCGATATGAGCAAAACAGTGAAACCGAAAATCCAGGAAGAGATTCTGGTCAACAAGATTTACCTTATCCGCGGACAGAAAGTGATGATCGACCGTGATCTTGCTGAATTGTATGGAGTGGAAACGAAAAACCTGAACAAGGCCGTTAAAAGGAATCCGGAACGTTTTCCCAATGATTTCATGTTTCAATTAACCAAGGACGAATGCAATTCTTCAAGGTTCCAATTTGGAACCTTGAACAGGGGTGGCAATATCAAGTATCTACCATTCGCATTCACTGAGCAAGGTGTGGCAATGCTTTCCAGTGTACTCAACAGCAGACAGGCTATTGAAGTGAACATTCAGATTATCCGGGTGTTTACAAAAATGCGCGAAATAATCAGCTCCAATAAGGAAATAGCCCTGAAGTTGGATCAACTTGAAAAGAAAGTGGGTGCAAACACAGATGATATTGTTGAAATATTTGATGTGCTCAGAAGTTTGGTGAATCCGGAATTCGAACCGAGAACAGCGGTTGGATACAAATGGAAAAAAGAGGATTGATGCGAATTGTTCTCCACATGCAAGCAACGTAACCATTTATATTTTTCAGATATGAGTAAAACCCGAGTGCCGAAAATCCAGGAGGAAATCCTGACCAACAAAATTTATTTTATCCGCCAACAAAAAGTGATGATCGATCGCGACCTTGCAGAATTGTATGGCGTGGAAACGAAAAGACTGAAGGAAGCCGTGAAACGGAACATCGGCAGATTCCCTTCCGATTTTATGTTTGTATTGACGAAACAAGAGTTCAAGAATTGGAGGACGCAATTTGCGTCCTCCAATTCAGACAGGAAAGGATTGAGATATTCCCCTTTCTGTTTTACAGAACAGGGTGTGACAATGTTGTCTTCCGTATTGAACAGCAAACGCGCCATCGAAGTGAATATCCGTGTTGTGCGGCTTTTTATCCGTTTGCGCGAAGTGGTGATTTCGAACAAGGAAATATTGGCAAAATTGGAACAGCTGGAAAATAAAGTGGGAAAACACGGAGAGGAAATCGACGGACTATTCCAGGAAATCAGGAACCTTGCGGATTTTCGAAATGAACCCAGAACCGCTGTTGGATACAAATGGAAAAAAGGAAAATGATTCCCGATCGCCGACCAAAAATGTTTTGTTACTTAACCGAATAAACCTTACCTATATGAAAGCGAATGAAAGTTTTTTACTTGAAATGAATCCAAACGATTTATACGAACGCCCGAAAAACCGCTGGAGAATAAACCAAAAACCGGAGGCTGAAAAAATCGCAGCCTTGGCGAAACAGCTGAATGGCAATGAAATTATTGCATCCCTTTTATTGCAACGCGGAATAACAACCTTTGACGAAGCGAAAAAATTTTTCCGTCCCACATTGAATGATCTCCACGATCCATTCCTCATGCGCGACATGGACAAGGCGGTGGAACGTATTGAAAAGGCGATTGCGGCCAAGGAAAAGATCCTTGTATATGGAGATTATGATGTCGATGGGACAACGGCTGTTGCATTGTTCTACACATTCCTGAAATCGCTGAATGCGGATTGCAGCTTTTACATTCCCGACCGTTACTCGGAAGGCTATGGGATTTCCTTTTTGGGAATTGATTTTGCAGAAGCGGAAAACATTTCCCTCGTCATTGCGCTCGACTGCGGAATAAAGGCACTCGATAAAGTTTCCTACGCCAAGGAAAAGGGAATCGATTTCATCATTTGCGATCACCATCGTCCGGGAGAAAAACTTCCCGATGCAGTGGCTGTGCTTGATCCCAAACGCGCCGATTGCAATTACCCATACGATGAATTGTGTGGTTGCGGCATCGGATTCAAACTTGCACAGGCAATGGCTCAGAAAAGAAATATCGGAATCGATCAACTCGAAAATCTATTGGATCTCGTCGCTGTTGCCTCTGCCGCCGACATTGTTCCGCTTACAGGGGAAAACCGCATCCTCGCCACTTTCGGATTGCAACGCATCAATTCCTCACCGCGTCCGGGCTTCAAGGCAATGCTGCAAATGGCAAAACTGAAACGCACCGTTTCCATCAGCGATGTGGTTTTTATTTTCGCTCCGAGAATCAATGCTGCCGGAAGAATTGAGCATGGGAAATTGGCAGTCGAATTGCTGACGGCACTTGATGAGGATACCGCCAATGCCGCAGCGGAAGTTGTGAATAAAAACAACCTCGACCGCCGTGACCTCGATAAGGCGATCACGACGCAGGCAATGGAAATGATGCTGACGTCGAATGAAATGCAGAAAAGGAAATCCACCGTTGTCTTTGACAGTGGTTGGCACAAGGGCGTTGTTGGAATTGTTGCATCACGGTTGATTGAAAAATATTACCGCCCGACAATTGTGCTCACCGAATCCAATGGCAAAGTGACCGGCTCCGCGCGATCGGTGAAGGATTTTGATGTGTACGAAGCGATTGAGGCGTGCAGTGAGTTGTTGGTTCAGTTCGGCGGACATAAATATGCGGCGGGTCTGACGATGGAGTTGGAAAATGTAAACGCATTCATCGAAAAATTCGAAGCTGAAGTTTCCGCGCGCATTACGGAGGAGCAACTGATTCCCGAAATTGAAATCGACGCCGAAATAGCACTTGAGCAGATCGATAATGCTTTTTATTCCGTGTTGAAACAATTCGCGCCTTTCGGCCCCGGAAACATGAATCCGGTTTTCCTCACGCACAACGTCTGCGACCGCGGATGGGCGAGGGTGGTGGGCGAGAAGCATTTGAAATTCGATTTGATCAATCCGAAAAATCCCAACCGCATTTTCCCTGCCATCGGATTCGGATTGGGTGGTTTTATAACACAACTTGCAAATAAGAATGAAGTGGATGCCTGTTACGCCATCGAGGAGAATGAATACAACGGGAAAGTGAGTTTGCAGTTGAATGTGAAGGATATGAGATTGTCTTGATAAAGGAAAATATCTGATTTTGGGTTTAACGCCGAGGCGCAAATAGACGCTGGGGCACGCAAAGGGTTTATGGAAAGAGAAGAATATGATCGGCTCGCGTCGGAAATCATCAGCGCCTGCATTGAGGTACATAAGACGATGGGACCGGGGTTACTTGAAAAAATTTACGAGCATTGTTTGATGAAGGAACTGGAACTTCGTGGAATTCATGCTGAATCACAAGTGGAAATCAATCTCCATTATAAAGGCTTTGAGTTGAATAAAACTTTTGTTGTTGACATTCTTGTCGAAAGGGAAATCATGCTTGAATTAAAAGCGGTTGAACTGATGCATCCTGTTTTTGAATTCCAACTGATTTCCTATCTCAAACTTTCAGATAAACGTTTGGGCTTCTTGCTGAATTTTAATGTTCCGTTAATGAAGCAAGGGATTTTGAGAAGAGTCAACAAATTCTAATCTCCGCGTTCCTCCGCGGCATTTTGCGCCTCCGCGTTCAAAACTACCGAATGACAACCCGACCAAGAAGCGCGGAAAAATGTTTCTTCGCATCTTCCAACGCCTTTAATTCCGAGAGGACAATCATCATGTTTTCGAAAAGATGTTTAAAGAGCCAGTTTTAGTAAACCAGCATAAGTTACTCTTGCTTTATCTAGTGATACCATTTCTTGAAGTAGCCTTTCTAAATATTCTATAATTTGAGTTTGTTTATTCTCTTGAGTTATGTTTTCTAGATGTTGATTAATCTTTTTATCATTGTCAGCACCTTCTTGAAGTATGCTTTCTAATTTTCGTGTAATCTCTTGTCTAATCTTCGCATCTTCAATTGACCCTTCTTGTAATAGCTTTTGCTTTTCTTGTTCCCAATTTTTTATGCTATTCAATAAATCACGCAACATGAACTCAACTTTACGAAGTTTTAATAAGTAAACGGCATCTTGACAAGCGCGTTTGAGACTTTTATTTTCTTCTTGAACATATATTCCATGTCTTTCCCAATCGTGAAGTGTATAAGGATTTGATTGTAGTGGAAATTCTTTACTAAGCGACAAGAAAAATTCTTTTTCCCAACTATGAACTGTAAAAGGAGAGAATATAATATCTGTTGCAATCATTGAAATATCGGCATCCTCCGAACGAATAAAGAAATCTGCTGTGGGAACTTTTCCTACATTATATTTATCACGATAGGTTTGTAGAAAACGTTCATACACAATATGATTAAAATGAATATTGTCAACATCTAGTTCTTGAAGTATTATATCGGAAACACGGGTCATAATTTCTGTTGATTTTCCATCTTCATCATGACCTTCCATCAATACCTCTTCATTGCCATACATTAGCAACAATCGGATAATTTCTCTTTCCTGTGGAATTCCACGTTTAAAAGCTGGCTCATAGTACAGAAATTGTATCTCACGATTTTTATCTTCAAAAAGTTCATTTTCTGGTTTTTTAATGGTAATGTTTTCGGAAGGTTCACTTTTCTTTTTGCTTTCCGATTTTTGTCTTCGATGTTTATTTAATTCATTAAGTAAAGTTTGTTCATCTATATCCAAAATACGAGAACACTCTTTTACATAAACACTACGGGTAATTGCATCTGGAATTTTAGCAATGCTTTCTACAATGTCACGAATCAATCCCGCTTTTTTTATTGGATCGTTCCCGACTTCAATGGAAAGCAACTCCGTTTTGAATCGGATAAAATCTTTTGTGTTCTCGCGAATGAATTCTTTCAGCGCCTCACTCGAAACTTTTTTCGAATAGGAATCCGGATCGTCGTTGTCGGGAAACAATAAAACGCGAACGTTCATTCCCTCTTCCAGAATCAAATCGATTCCCCGGAAACTAGCTTTTATCCCTGCAGGATCCCCGTCATAAAGAATCGTAATGTTGTTTGTGTATCGGCGAATCAAACGGATCTGTTCAACCGTCAATGATGTTCCCGACGATGCCACCACATTTTCGATTCCCGCCTGATGCATCGATGTCACATCCGTATAGCCTTCCACCAAATAACAAACGTCTTCCGCAATGATTTGTTTTTTTGCGAAATACAAACCGTACAATACATTGCTCTTGTGATAGATTTCCGTTTCGGGCGAGTTGATGTACTTCGCAATTTTCTTATCCGTCTTCAACGTTCGTCCGCCGAATGCAATCACCCTTCCGCTCGGATTGTGAACAGGAAAAATTATCCTTCCCTTGAACCGGTCAAAATATTTTTCCTTGTCTTCCTCATTCTGGATCGTCAATCCCGCTTTCACCAGATATTCCAATTTGTATCCCGCTGCAATCGCTGCGTCGGTTAAATCGCGCCACGTGTCGGGAGAATAACCGAGTTGGAATTTTTCAATGATGTCGGCACGGAATCCGCGTTCCTTGAAATAGGAAAGTCCGATCGCTTTTCCCTCTTCCGTTTCGTGGAGGTTTTTTGTGTAATGTTTTTGTGCAAATGCCGAAACCAAAAACAAACTCTCGCGTTCGTTGTCGCGCGCCTGTTGTTCCGTACTCTGCTCTTCTTCCTCTATTTCAATATTGTATTTTTTCGCCAACCACTTCAACGCTTCCGGATACGTGATGTGTTCGTGCTCCATCACAAAATTCACCGAGTTCCCGCCCTTGCCGCAGCCGAAACATTTATAGATTCCACGCGCAGGCGAAACATTGAACGAAGGTGTTTTCTCATTGTGAAACGGACACAACCCGATCATGTTCGATCCGCGTTTTTTCAGCGACACGAATTCCCCCACCACCTCGTCAATGCGGGCAGTGTCAAAAATACGGTCGACTGTTTCTTTTGGGATCATTTTATTGGGAATGTGAAGTTACGAAAGGGACATGAGACGTGAGATGCGAGACGTGAGAAAAATGGAACTTGCCACGATTATTTTTCAACTGCCGCTGCCACTTTTTTACTGCCGCATTTTTTTTCGGGTATGTCCTTGGAAAATCCGAGCCTGTGCGCTTTCTGCCTCGAGTCCTGCAACCTCACGCAAAATGACCGGAACCTTTCATCGTTATCAATTTGCAATCTAAAATCTGAAAACAATTATTCTAAAATATCATTGCCCGCCAAAATCCTTCTCCACCATATTTCCCTTCTCATCCCAATATTTCCATTTGCCAACGGGCTTGTCATCCTTGTAATATCCTTCCGAACTTTTCTCTCCACCCTCAAACCATGAAACTCCATATCCCTGACGCAATCCCGCCTTGTAGGTTCCCTGACTCCATGGTTTTCCATCGCTGTAAAATGTAAGCCATTGACCCGAACGCAATCCGCCTTCCACTTCACCGCGCATGTAGATCACACCGTTGTTGTATTTTTCAACGTGTGTTCCATTGTAAATGGAATCTTTCACGGCATGTGCAATCGGATCGGTCAAATTGTCAACCGTCATTCCACTTTTCTCTCCCACAACTTTCTGTTGTGATGAATCGGTTGTTGTTGGAATGGACGGGGTTGAATTGTTGCAGGACATGAAAAAAAATCCGCAAAAAACCGAGAGGGAAAAAATCCTAACCATAAATCACTTCTTTATACATTTTGGAATGACGATAGATTTCCTTGCGGATCACTTTTCCGCTTTCACCAAAGTACTTCCACTTCTTTGTTTTCACACCGTCTTTATAATAACCGGTTGAATTTATCTTACCGCCGGCCTTATATTGTGTCCATTTGCCATCGTATCGCCCTTTGTGATAACCTCCTTTTGTCAATAGATTTCCCGGAACATCATAGAATTTCCACGAACCTTCCGCCGCACCCTTCACAATTTTTCCCGTACTTTCCAATTGTCCGTTGTCGTACCAATGCGAATAACTTCCATCGAGTTGGCCGTTTTTATAATCATTCGCCGATTCCAATTTCCCATTCGAGTACCAGGTAATCCATCGGCCCTGCTTGACACCCATCACATATATTCCGGCTTCCTTGCGAATGGTATCTCCCCAATATTCCATCCACAATCCATTCATCGAATCACCTTTGTAATTTACAATGCGTTGGATTCCGCCGGTGGGGAATAAAAAATACCACGTGCTGTCGAGCTTGTCATTTTTGTACCAGCCGTAACTGTTGAGTTTTCCTTCGGGAGTCCAGAAAAACCAACAACCGTTCGCTTTTCCATGTGTATAATTTCCACCGGATTTTTTCATTCCGTTTTCGTGATAGAAAGTCCATGCGCCATTCAATTGGTTGAGGCTGTCGAGATTTCCTTCGCCTTTTACAGCTCCGGTTTCATAATACAGTTTTCTGTAATGATCCTGTGCCAAGGAAAACAGGGGCAACAACAGAAACGGAAGCACGAGTAAAAAATATTTTTTCATTTTCATTTTTCTCTTTCTGTAGTGTAAATTACCAAATCGTGCAGTGAGGTCCTTGCCGGACTTTCCGGAAATTCGGCTAAAATATCCAACGCTTTTTTCCGGTATTCATACATGCGTTCACGTGCGTAAGCGATACCACCGGATGCATGCACGAAAGAAATTACTTCCGCCACTTTTTCCGGTTCCTCATTGTGGTGTTTGACAAGGTTAATGATACGGCGTTTATCTGTACGGCTTGCGCGGTTCAATGCATAAATCAACGGCAAGGTCATTTTCTTTTCCTTGATGTCGATGCCTGTCGGTTTGCCGATGTCTTTTGCTGAACCATAATCGAACAAATCATCCTTGATCTGAAATGCAATGCCGGTAAGTTCCCCGAACTGATGCATTTTTTTCTGAATGTTCACATCCTCACTCGCACTCGCGGCGCCACTCATGCAACAGGAGGAAATCAGCGATGCGGTTTTCTGGCGGATGATTTCAAAATAAACCGGTTCGGCAATGTCCATGCGCCGCGCCTTTTCAATCTGCAGCAATTCACCTTCACTCATTTCGCGAACGGCTTCGGAAACTATTTTCAACAGATGGAAATCATTGTTGTCAATGGAAAGTAAAAGTCCGCGCGACAATAAAAAATCCCCAACAAGCACCGCGATTTTATTTTTCCATAACGCATTCACTGAAAAAAAACCGCGCCGCATGTTCGAATCATCCACCACATCATCATGCACCAACGTTGCCGTATGCAACAACTCGATCAATGCCGCAGCACGGTAAGTGGAATCATTGACACCGCCGCACAATTTCGCCGAGAGAAAAACAAACATCGGCCGCAACTGTTTCCCTTTCCTGCGCACAATATATTGCGTGATCTTGTCGAGCAACGGGACCGAACTTTTCATCGACTGGCGGAACTTCTGCTCGAAGAGTTCCATTTCGGCCGCGACAGGGGATTTTATTTCGGTAATGGATGGCATAGGGTGGGTGACTCAAAGATAATTAAGGTAATTGAGCTAATTGGTGTAACCGGGGTAATTGACCTGCTTTCCATAATCACTCAATCACCGATTTTCACATCCGCCAATTTGTAAGTGTTTCTCCTTTCACCGTATAGAATCATCCGGTGCTCATTCATCTGCATGAACAATTTCGGACGGAGAATGATTTTCAAATCGTTGTTGCTGAACATCGCCTGGCGGTCCTGATTTCCGTTGCTGTCCATCGTCACCAGAATGGCGGTTGACCTTTTCGGATTCTGCATGTAACGGTAATTGTTCGCGTTCGCAATTTTCAGGTTTTTCGAATTGTCATTGAACATGAAATACATCGTGTTTCCCGAAACGGCAAATGCAAAGGAGGAATAATAACCGCCGTCGTTCCTGCTCAATTGGTATTTCGGAATTTTTTTCTCCCATGCAATCGTTCCATCGGGATTGATGCTGACTACAATGATGTCGTTGTAATAGTAATAGTACGTGTAAGTGTACATGTGACTGGCAGGATCATAATTCTGCACGAGGATTTCATAATACTGTTCGGCAACCAATACGGCGCCGCCGTCATCGCGCAACACGAGATGACGCAAAATGTAATTGCTCAATTCATTTCCCTTTGCCGCTTTCTTTTCACTCATGAATTGTGTAAGGAAATCCTGAGCGAAATCCATCGTTCCCATTTTGGTGATCTCCTTTGTCTGCTTGTCGATTTTCAGGTAGAAAGACCCGATGATGTTGTAGGAACTTTTGTTGGAATAGAATCCCGCGCAAATGATATTTCCTGAAGAGTCGATTGTCATTTTCACATCGCTGATGAATTTCGGGTCAATCTGAACGGAATATTCTTTCAGCAAATCGGAAGCATGTTCGTACACGAGAACGGAATGGTAATATGTTGGTGTGGTTCTCCTTTCGGTACGCGACATCACCGATTTGTCTTTTGAAATGGTGGCCAGCATATACACATCCCCATTGGCGGCAACAATGAAATTGTCGAGTGCAAAGAATTCATCCTTGTAAGGCGGAACAATATCCTTTTGCCAAACGGTCGACAGTTCCTTGTCAATCAACTGAAGTGTGAATTTCTCATTCGCATATTTGTCATAAGGCGGATTCACCACGAGCAGAATGCGCGAAGAGTCGATGGACATGCCGGTATAGAAACTTCCGGGATTGCTTTTCTTCTCCGAAAAAATTGTTGCCACTTGTGTCCATCCCTTGTATTTGTTGCAATGATCATCGAGCACTTCTGCGAAAAGCGTATTCTCGTTTTTATCCCTGTCGTAATGGCTTGCAAAAACAAGGATATTTCCGCTCATGAAATAAATCGATTCGAGGTCATATTCCTTCCCGTCATTTCCTTTCAGTGAAATCGATTTTGAATAACCCAGCGTGAGATCCGAAAGTTTATAACGCTCCACAATCGGATCACGGTCTCCGAAAAGCGAATAGTCGGAACGCAATGCATAAATGTAGGAGCCGTCTTGCCCGATCATGTCCTGCATTTCCGTTTTGCGGATTTCCTTTTGTGGAACACCCCAAGTGATTTCCATTTGGGCATGAACATAAAACGGGAGTAAAAATCCGATTACCGCAATGACTGGAAAACGTGGCATGAGTATGTAAGATTCGTAACTTTAACAAAGCTACGAAAACGGTTATGGGATTGGTCTTCCGACTTATGGTCTTTTTTCTTTTCACGACGGGAATCCTGTCGGCGCAAACCGTTTTGCATACCAAACGCGATACGGTTACCCACGATACCGCTTCCCAGAAAAGGACAAGGATAAAAGTTTCCGTTCTCAATCCGCATGAAAAGAAACCCATAGAATACATGGGACATTCGATGCACACCGACAGTGTTTCGGATGCCATAAAATTAAACCCGTTCAATTTTGCGCGTGGTGAATTTGCCGTTTATTACGAGCACCGTTTGTCCGATGCATTCAGCGTTGAAGCCGCTGCAGGGATTACTTACATCGATTACCTGTATGAGATTTTCGACAATGGCGGTGACTTTTATCCACCGACACAAAGGCCGAAACCGCCCGTGAAATTTTATTCGGGTGTTGCAGGAAGAATCCAGGCACGTTGGTATCCTTCCCGATATGAAACCGCCATCACGGGTTTTTATCTCGGACCGGAATTGAGTTACAGGGATTACAAAATGGATTATTTCGTTTACACCGGATTGATTTCCGAACCGCATCGCGTTGAAAGAAAGTGGACGGATTTGAAATTGCAAATCGGTTATCAGACAGCCGATCCTTATGAACGGATTTTTTGGGATTGGTATCTTTCAATCGGAGCGCGGCACTATGATGAAATCTACATGAATGGGACAGGTTATACTGCAGAATTCATCCATGATAATTATTGGGGACCCGTTTTCGGTGCAGGTGTGAAAATCGGTTTTACGCTGTGATTTTTTAATTCATGATGACGACCATTCCAGCTTCTTCTATCCATCACACAATTACCAATCATTGATCTGTTCCAAAGGGAATCCTTCGGATACATCGTCAATTATTCTTTTTCTTCAACAGCAATTCCCCTTCGCCTTTTTTAATCGCATCGTTTTTGTTCGCAAGTTGTCCGCAGGCGGCATCAATGTCTTTTCCGCGCGACCGGCGTACATTGACGATGACGCCTTTTTCTTCGAGGATTTTTGTGAAAGCATTCAACCGCTCAGGCAATGTCTGTTGGAATTCACCTTCGTCAATCGGATTGTATTCGATGATGTTCACCTTGGCGGGAACTTTTTTGCAATAGGCCGCGAGTTCACGCGCGTCCTGCGGTGAATCGTTGAAATCCTTGAAGACAATGAATTCAAAGGTGACGCGTGTTCCGGTTTTGTCGTAGAAATGATTCATCGCATCGGCCAATGCATCAAGGGAGTTTTCCTCATTGATGGGCATGATGTGATTTCGTTTTTCGTCATTCGCCGCATGCAATGAAAGTGCGAGATTGAATTTCACCTGATCGTCACCGAGTTTTGAAATCATTTTTGCAATTCCCGCAGTCGAAACCGTGATGCGTTGCGGCGACATGTTCAATCCTTCCGGCGAAGTGATCTGTTCCACCGACTTCAACACATTCCTGTAATTCAGCAAAGGTTCGCCCATGCCCATGTACACAATGTTTGTGAGCGGCTGTGCATAACGCTCCTGCGCCTGGTTGCGTATTAACACAACCTGATCATAAATTTCCTCTGCGTCAAGGTTGCGCAAACGGGCGAGACGGCCTGTCGCACAAAATTTGCAAGTCAGGCTGCAACCCACTTGGGAAGAGATACAGGCAGTCATGCGTGAATCGGTTGGAATGAGAACACCTTCCACAATATTATTGTCGTGCAACCGGAATGCGGACTTGATGGTGCGGTCGTTGCTTACCTGAAAATTGTCAACGGAAACAATCGGGAAAGAAAATGTCGAGGAAAGCATTTCACGCGTTCCTTTCGAGAGATTCGTCATCTCTTCAAAATTCCGTGCCGATTTTTGCCAGAGCCATTCCCACACCTGTTTCGCACGAAAGGATTTTTCGCCTTGTTCGGTGAAAAAGGTTTTCAATTCCTCCTGTGAAAGATTGCGGATATTGGGCTTCGCGGAATTCATTTGCGCAAAGGTACGATGGAAATTGCCGATCTTTGAGCTTCATGAAATTCCTTACCGCCAACTATATTTTTTCCGCCCACACCGGTTTCATTCCCAACGGAATCCTTGCTCTTGATAATTCAGGAACCGTTCAGGATTTGATCGATCCGCGAAAAACAGAATCGCTTCCCGATGCGGAAAAATTCGCTGGCATAATTTGCCCCGGGTTCATCAATGCACATTGTCACTTGGAGCTTTCCTATTTGCGCGGGGAAATTTCAAGACATACCGGGTTCGTCGGTTTTGCAAAAGAATTGATGTCAAAGCGGAATGGTTTTTCTGCAGAACAGATTGCACAATCGATTGTTGAGGCGGAAGAAGAAATGATCCGCAATGGAATTGTGGGAGTCGGTGATATTTCAAATGGGGCCGATACATTTTCACAGAAAGAGAAAAACAGGATCCGTTACCATACTTTCATCGAGTTGATCGGCTTGAATCCGATAGTGGCTGAAAAAGTTGTCGAGAAAGGAATTGCGTTGCGAAAAATCTGTCCGCCCACCTCTTCGCTTGCACCGCACGCACCTTACACGGTTTCGCCCGAACTGTTGGAAATCATCGGTAATTCTTCACACGGGGAAAACTTACCGATAACCATTCACAATCAGGAAAGTTTGGGTGAGAGTGAATTTTTCATAAAAGGAAAAGGTTTGGTCCGCGAGCTGTATGAATTTCTCGGAATCGACATTTCATTTTTCAAACCGACCGGACTGAACTCTCTCCGTTCAAAACTGAAACAGCTTCCGCACGATAGGAATCTCATTCTTGTTCACAATACATTCACTTCCGCAGAAGATATCCGTTGGGCTGAATTTTATTCCAAGCAATTGTATTGGTGTTTTTGTCCGAATGCAAATCTGTACATCGAAAATTCGCTTCCCGATTTCAAATTATTCACCGATGCAAATGTCCGTGTTGTGGTGGGAACCGACAGCCTTGCTTCCAATGAAAAACTTTCCATTTTGGATGAATTGAAAGTCATTGCAAAAAAATGTCCGGAGATACCGTTTGAAAAATTATTGACCTGGTCGACGAAGAACGGAGCGGAAGCCTTGAAGTTCACTTCACACGGAACATTCGAAAAAAATAAAAAACCGGGAGTGATTTTATTGTCGGGAATTTCAACGGAAAAATTATTGCCCGAAACTACGGTGAAAAGAATTGCCTGATTTTTTCGTCAACACTTGTCACCTGCCACTCTTCTTACGGGTGTGTTCCCCCACTCAAGTCACCGACATAAGTGGAACGGTATTTCAGGATCGCCTCTGCAATTACCAAATCTGTCGGCGTGGTCAATTTGAAATTGTCTTCATTGCCATCCACCAAACGGATCTGTTCACCGAGTGATTCCACCACAGAAGCGTCGTCGGTAAATGTGTATTTGTATTCCTGTTCGTAGGCGCGTTTCAAAAGAGGCACGGAAAAACATTGTGGTGTTTGAATCAGGCAGAAGCGTGAACGGTCAACGGCAATGCTTTTTCCCTCTTCAAGTTGTCGGATGGAATCGCTCAGTTGGATTCCGGGAACTCCATTCCCATAAAATTCCGCTGATTTGATTGCGGATGAAATTGTTTTTTTTGAAACCAACGGACGAACGGCATCGTGAATGGCGACGATTGCATCTTCGTTGGGAATCAACGCCAATCCGTTTTTCACGGACTCGAATCTTGTTTCACCTCCGGCAGTGATTTGGACGGGTGTTGAAAGCTGGAATTCGAAAACAATGTTTTCCCATTGGGAAAATTGATCGGCCGGAAGAACAAGAATGATTTTTATGTTGGGATCGAATTCCACAAATGCCGCGATACTGTGAAGAAGCAACGGTTTTCCATTCAGTTTCAGGAACTGTTTTGGAGTAGGGGATTGCATTCGCGTTCCCCTTCCCGCCGCAACGATGATTACGTATCGCTTCAATGAAATTTATTTTGTTTGATCAGTTGATTGTCGTTCGCGAGGAATCCAATCAGATAATCAGCATGGCATCTCCGTAACTGAGGAAACGGTATTTTTCCTTCACGGCTTCACGATACGCTTTCATGATCAGGTCGTAGCCACCGAAAGCGGTTACCATCATCAACAAAGTGGATTCGGGAGCATGGAAATTGGTGACCATGGCATTCGCGATGGAGAAATCGTAAGGAGGAAAAACGAATTTGTTTGTCCAGCCGCTGAATGGTTTTTGAAAAGCTTCAGTGGAAACGGAAGTTTCGGTTGCGCGGATGGAAGTGGTTCCCACGGCACAAATTCTTTTTTTCTTGCGTTTCGCTTCGTTGATCATGTCGGCTGCAAGCTGTGGAATTTCCAATTGCTCCGACTCCATTTTATGTTTCGTGAGATCTTCCACTTCAACCGGACGGAAACTTCCGAGACCGACATGCAATGTCAATTTCGGGAATGTAACACCTTTCAATTCGAGACGCTTGAGCAATTCGCGGCTGAAATGCAATCCTGCAGTTGGAGCTGCAACAGCCCCTTCATATTCTGCGTAAACCGTTTGGTAACGGTCCTTGTCGTCAGCGTTGAGCGGACGGCGGATGTATTTTGGGATCGGTGTATTTCCGAGCAGTTCGATTGTTTTTTTGAATTCCTCGAATGGTCCGTCGAAAAGGAAGCGCAATGTTCTTCCGCGGCTGGTGGTATTGTCGATCACTTCGGCAACGAGATTGTCGTTTTCACCGAAATAAAGTTTATTCCCGATCCTGATTTTTCTGGCGGGGTCAACGAGCACATCCCACAAACGGCTTTCGCGATTCAATTCACGCAACAGGAACACTTCGATTTTCGCACCTGTTTTTTCCTTGTTGCCATACAAACGTGCCGGGAAAACTTTCGTGTCATTCAAAATCATCGCATCGCCGTCATCAAAATAATTGATGATGTCCTTGAAAATTTTGTGTTCGATTTTTCCTGTCTTGCGGTTGATCACCATCATGCGTGACTCATCGCGGTTTTTTGCAGGATAATCAGCAACAAGGTCGCGGGGAAGATTGAATTTGAACTGTGAAAGTTTCATAGAGATGTAATAAGTGTTAACGCCCCATCGGGACGCATGAAATTTTTAGAATCCGTTTTCCGTAAACAGGAGATTGCCTTCACCCATAGACTTCAAACGGGCGCAAATATATCCTTCCGCATACCCCCTTGTCAAGTTAATTCTCATTTATTATTAAAATAAAAAGAACAAATGGCTGGAAGCATTGCCGTTATTGGGTTTTGGAAGAATGATTTTCAAGCTAGGTTCAATGCCGCTTTGAGTAATGTGAGGATGTATGGGTTGATGAACGGTTGGAGCGATGTATGGAAGAATGGTTTCGGTTATCTCTTTTATTCTTGATGAAACTGCATGTAACTTTTTTCCCTTTTGGTGTTATACTATCGGCAACTACGGAAACTACTTGGGTTGTCAACGGGGATAGGCGGGACCGCATCCCAAT
>CAYMZV010000023.1:0-26881 GCA_964394965.1 uncultured Chryseobacterium sp. | reverse complement strand
TGTCTTGAGTTGCATCATCATGGGCATTGCACTCGGCCTGTTTGCATCGAAAATTCAGGACAACAATAATCTCCGAATGTTCATTGTCGTTGGGATTTGCGGAGGCTTCAGCACTTTTTCAACTTTCAGCATGGAAACACTGGATATCTTTCGCCGCGGACAATTCCTGCTGGGTGCCGCGAATATTGCCGTGAGCATTGTTTTATGCCTGATTGTTCTCGCAGCCTTAATAAAAAAATAATTTTCAGGACAGGCGATTTCCCATCCGCACCATTCGTAATCCGTAAATTCGCAGAATCAGCAATCAGCAATTCGTTTCCACCATGAAATACAAATTCACTTTTTTCATCGTCATTGTCCTTGCCGCCGTTGTGCTTGCACAAACAGGAAAACCCGCTTCGACTTCCAACTCAACCGCAATTCCCGATAAACCGAAATTGGTCGTGGGAATTGTCATTGACCAAATGCGATATGATTATGTTTATAAATACTGGAACAAATTCGGGAACGACGGTTTCAAACGCTTGATGAATCAAGGTTACAATTGCCGCGATGTGAATTACAATTACATGCCGACTTTTACCGGTCCGGGACACACCGCGATTTACACTGGAACAACCCCTTCCGTCAATGGAATCATTTCGAACAATTGGTACGATTGGCAAACCGGAAAATCGGTTTATTGCGCTGAAGACAATTCGGTGAAAGGCGTGGGAAGCGATGCGGAAGAGGGAAAACGTTCGCCGCAAAGAATGCTGACGACTACCATTGGCGATCAATTGCGTTTGTCGGATAACATGCAATCGAAAGTGATTGGAATCGCGTTGAAAGACCGTGGTGCAATCTTGCCGGCGGGTCATACCGCCAATGGCGCTTTTTGGTATGACGGTGGAACGGGAAATTGGATCACGAGCACATTTTACATGAATGCACTTCCACAATGGGTCTCGGATTTCAATGCAAAAAAAATTCCCGCAACTTATCTTGCGCAACCTTGGACAACGCTTTTGCCGGTTGACCAATACACCGAAAGCATTGCCGATGACAATAAATATGAGGGATTGTTTGTCGGTGAAACGAAACCTGTTTTCCCGCACGACCTTCCGAAACTCGCCGATGCAAACGGGAAATTGGGACTTATCCGTTCCACGCCATTCGGGAATTCATTGACAGAAGATTTTGCGGAAGCCACACTTACCGGCGAACAATTGGGAAAAGGAAAAGCGACAGACTTCCTCTGTGTAAGTTTTTCCTCCACCGATTATGTCGGTCACATGTACGGTCCGCAAAGCGTGGAAGTGGAAGATTGTTATTTGCGGTTGGACAAGGAGTTGGCTGATTTTTTCCATTTTCTCGATACATACATTGGGAAAAACAATGTTGCAGTTTTTTTGACTGCCGATCACGGGGCTGTTGAAACACCGCAATATTTGACCGATCAAAAAATCCCTTCGGGATATTTCGACGATGGCAAAGCGATGGATTCACTCATGCATACGCTCAAGCGTACGTATGGCGACACACTCGTGCTTGCTTACGATAACGATCAGGTTTTTCTCGATCGCAAAACAATTGCCGCGAAAGGTTTGAAAAAAACGGATGTGGAAAATTTCGTTGCGAATTTCCTGATGGGTTTCAAGGGCGTTGAATCATGCCTGACTGCAACCGAATTGCAACAAAACGAATTTTTGCAGACACCACGCAAGCAAGTGCAGAATGGATACAACGATCAACGCTCGGGTGATGTTTGTATTATATTACAACCCGGTTGGTTCGGAGAATGGCCCAAACATACAGGCACCACACACGGCGCACCTTGGAGTTACGATACGCATGTGCCGCTTTATTTCTGGGGCTGGAAAATAAAAAATGGAAGTTCGGATGATGCACACAACATCACAGACATAGCCCCGACAATCTGCATGATGCTCAATATCCAGTTTCCCGATGGATGCACAGGTCTTCCCATCGACGGTTTAACGAAATAGAAAGGGCGTACGGATTATCACTTGGTCATCACAGCGTAGCCAATTTTACGGATGCACTGATGAGTTGGAGAATCCTTCCGACATTTTCTAATTCGCCTCTAATCCGTAATCCGTAAATTCGTCACGTTCGATTTTCCCCATTCAATAAAACAGTTCCATGAATAGGAAAGAATTTCTCCGCCTCCTGTCAATCGGTATTCCTGCGGGGATCATTCTTCCATCGTTATTGGAATCGTGCAGGAAGAAAGAGCTTTTTGATGGACAGACATACGGAGGGAAAGTGATTATTGTAGGAGCAGGTGCGGCGGGACTTTATGCCGCATTCCTTTTGCGCAAGCATAATGTCAACGTTACCATTCTTGAAGCGGCAAACCGATACGGCGGAAGGGTTTTGCCGTTGACGGGATTTTCAGACTTCACAATTGAATTGGGTGCAGAAGAATGTCACGGCCAGCGTTCGGTCTGGTATGACATGGTGAGTTCCTCTGCCGGTGTTTCATTTGTCGATTTGGATTCGGAAGAGGATTACATCATGATCGATGGCGTTTTGCAGGCGCTTTCAACCCTTGAAGGTGACGCCGATATAAATGCGGCAAATAATCTCGCGAATAATCTGGATACCGTAAACATTGGAGGTGACATTACAGCCGATCAGTACATTCAGCAGAATAATTTTCCCCAACGCATCCGTCCATTGCTCGATGCATTGTTGGGCAACGAATGGGGAACATCCAACGATCGACTCGGTTTGCAAGGCGCATCGGATGAAGATAAACTCTGGACTTCCGGCGACACGAATTATATGGTGAAGAACAGATCGTTCCTTTCCATCATCGAGGAAAAATTGGCAGGCGTTTTCGATCACATCCAACTCAACACACAGATAAAAAAAATCGATTACAGTGGAAGCGACATCGTTCTCACCGACCAGAACAATGCAACTTATCACGCCGATAAAATCATTGTAACCGTTCCGCTTCCTGTTTTGCGCGATGGCGACATCACGTTTGTGCCGGCGCTCGATTCTGCGCGTACGAATGCATTTACGCGAATAGGCATGGGTGCGGGAATGAAAGTGATTCTCAAATTCAACAACCGTTTCTGGGATTCAAATTGCGGATCGATTTATGGCGATGGAGTGGTTCCCGAATATTGGTCAACCGGAGTTGGCGGAAGAAGCGTGCAGGATAATGTGCTCACTGCTTTTGTCATGGGTTCGTATGCGGAAAATCTTTTGGCATTGGGAAGTGGAATGATTCAGGCAATCCTGAATGATCTCGATCACATGTATGGAACGGGAGTGGCCACGAATGGAAATCTGGCGGCATCGTACGTGATGAATTGGGGTGCAGATCCGTTTACAAAAGGCACCTATTCCTATCCGATTCCCGGTGGAAGCGGTGCACGTGAAATCATTGCAACAACAATCGGGAATAAAATATTCTTTGCAGGCGAAGCCACGCACACTGCCGGACACAATTCAACCGTGCATGGCGCCATGGAAACGGGATTGCGGGCAGTGGAAGAATTATTCAAGAGTGTCTAATGATCGCGATGAAAAAACATCTTCTATTATTTCTCATTTTTTCATTTCCCGGCAATCTCATTTTCGGTCAGCAGCCGCATTTGAATTTTTCGGCAAACTATGTTTATCAATATGCGCCGGCTTGGGATGAAATCATCCGGACGTACAATTTTTCGCGTTCCTTCAATGCGCATGAATTGAATCTTTTCATCAACGGTTTTGAAGTGAGTGCAGGATGGAGAATCATTTTACACAATGAAAAAATCGAATTGAATCCGGGAATCAGTTACCAACGGTTTTCATCGTACGAAAAAAATGACGGCATGAAACTGTTGACTTCCATCAACTCCTTCAACGTTCATTCCAACCTGACATGGAATTTCGGTGCAGGAAAATTTTCACCTTCATGGATTTCACTCGATCCCGTTTTCACCTTATTGAATCCATCCGTCCGAATCAACTTCAAGGAAATCCAACTCGACCAGACAAAAAAATACCACGAATACGGTCCGGCTTTCCGATTGGGTTTTGAAACCGGCTGGAAAATTCCGGATGCCAGACACAAGATGGAATGGAAACCTTTCCTTCGGGCCGATTGGTATCCCGAAGCTGAATTGTATGATTATGGCTCCGCGTTGAACGGTTCTTACATTCAGGATTTGAAAGATTGGGGAATGGTTTGGCAATTTTCTGCAGGGGTGCGAATCTTTTTCCACAAGGAAGAGCAACCGGCAAAATGATTTCATGAAACAGTTTACAATTCACCTAACCGTTCGCAGTTCGTAAATTCGTTTTTATTCCTAATTCGTACAATTATGAAGTCCCACAAGAATGAACGCCACCGTTTGACGACACTTCAACGTCAGGTTTTGAAATGGCTGAAGATGGAAGGAGGCGGTGTTTTGCATGCCGACCGTTTGTTTGCCGCATTGGTGAAATACCATTCCATTCCCGATGCCGATCCTGCGCTGTTGGGAGAACGTTTGTGTGAAGCGGTCGACAATCTTGTACGAAAGGAATATGCCGAAGTGCGGATGGAAAGTCAGGCGAAAAATAAAAAGGCGCTTTCACTTTATGATTTCGGTGCGTTCGGAAAAAACATTGAACACAAAAAAGGAATTTGGAAATGGAAAAACGGCGAATGTCCCGTCGTGGCGCTTACCGATGAAGGTGTGAGGTATGTGGATTCAATGTAAGAGAGCGGATTTACGGATTACTGATTGAAAAAAAACGTTCCCAAGGATACTTAACCCTGATTTCAATTGCAACGAACCCAATGATCCATAATCCGTAAATTAGTATCATTCGCAATCATCGCAAAAAATCAATCACGTGGAAAAATACAAATTCAAGGAACTCCGCACTTTCATTTCAGATGAGTGGATGGTGAACCTGACAAAAAAATACCGGAAGGTTTTTGACAAGGCTGAAACGGCTTATGTTTATTGCGAACTGTCTTTTTACAATAAATCATTTGACAGGGAAAATTGGAATGCTACGGTTACGTTGAAGTGTTTTGAAGAAACGAGAAAAACGGAATTGTGTTCCTTGGAAACATTCCGCGAAATAAAATCAAATGAAAATATTGTTTCGATCCGTGACGGATGGGGGCATCCGCAGGAAGGAGCCTATTGGCCAAGGGGGAATTATTATTGGGAAGCTTATATCGACAATGAATTGGTCGGCGAGATTGAATTTGCCATCAATGATATTGGAAGGGTAACAGCGGAAAATAATCCCTATTTCGATGTGGAATCCATCAAGGCGTATATCGGGGACATTGATGCGTATGAAAAAACAGAAAGGAAATACGTGAAAGAGATCATGGGCGAAACAACGCAATATGTTTGGGTGGAATTGAAATTGAAAAACAAGATGAATGCGGAGTGGCATTATGAATTGTTCTTTAATTTTTTCGACAATACGCATCGGATGAAAGGACAAGTCATCCGTGAAGGGATCATTCCAAGCGGCAAGGCGGATTTCCTTTACACGTTTGATGCAGGTTGGGGAAACAATGTCCCCGGTTCATGGAAGAGTGAAAAATATTTCATCGAGGTGGTTTTCATGGAAACGAAAATTGCGCAGTTGGAATTGGATTGCAGGAGCGCAAAACAGGATGAAATCCCCAAACCGCTCTATCACGAAGAGGCTCCTTCGGTAAAGGGACTTTTCAATAAATTGATCAATGGCGGAAGGAAAAAATGAAGGGATTCCATTCTTGGATTTCAATATCCTTGAATTGCGTTCTCTTGACTGTATCGGCAGAAAGGATTTTACACTTTTTTATTTCAGTTTTCGCAAACCCGATAATCCGTAATTTGTAAATTCGTAGAATCAGTAATTCATTCCCCACAAAATTTCAATCACGTGAAAAAATACAAATTCAAGGAACTCCGCACTTTCGCTTCAGACGAGTGGATGGCGAATTCAACAAAAAAATACCGCAAGATTTTCGATAAGGGCGAAACCACATACATACGCTGCGAGTTTTCCTTTTACAATAAATTGTTCGATGAGGAAACCTGGAGCTGTACCATCACCCTGAAATGTTTTGACCTGGCGGATGGGAAAAAAACGGAAATGTGTTCGCTCGACACGACACGTGAAGTGAAGATGGATGAGAACATTGTTTACCTGCGCGACGGTTGGGGAAATGCAACGGAAGGTGTGTATTGGAGAAAAGGGAATTTTTCATGGGAAGCCTTTATCGACAATGAGTTTGTAGGCGAAGCGAAATTCATTGTGAATGATGTTGCGAAAGTTACGGTTGAGAATAATCCGTATTTCGATGTTGAATACATCAAACTGTATGTTGGCGATTACAATGCTTTCGAAAAAACGGAACGGAAATACCTGAAAAAAATCAGGCGCGACACCACGCAATATGTTTGGGTGGAAGCGAGGATCAGGAATAAATTGAATGTGGATTGGGATTACGAATTGTTCTTCAACTTTTTTGATGATGCCTATCAATTGAAAGGACAGGTTCAACGTGAAGGAAATGTGCCTGCGGAAAAATTGGATTTCCATTACACGTTTGATGTGGGTTGGGGAAATGATGTTCCCGGTTCATGGAAGGACGACAAATACGCAGTGGAAATCATTTTCATGGATCACATGGTGGCCATGGTCGAATTCGATTGCGGAACGGAAGAGGAAGAGGGAACACCCGATCTCGTACTCGGCGGATCGCGTTTGGTTTCCGCCGGAGGAACCGCCTCCACTTCAACTGTCAATGCAAATACGGCCGTTGTGGAGGAAACCATGGAGGAGTTGCTGGCGAAATTGGATGTGCTGATCGGTTTGACGGAAGTGAAAAAGAATATCCGCGATCACATCAATTATCTCAACTTCATCAAGCTCCGTCAGGAAAAGGGTTTCGAGGAAAGTGGAAAAATTTCACTGCACAGTGTTTTCACCGGCAATCCGGGAACAGGAAAAACAACAGTCGTGAACATGCTCGGAAAGATTTATAAAAAAATGGGATTGCTGAGCAAAGGCCATGTGACTGAAGTTGATCGCGCCGACCTCGTGGGAGAATACATTGGACAAACGGCACCGAAAACAAGAAAGGCAATTGATTCGGCAAGAGGTGGAATCTTATTCATTGACGAAGCGTATTCACTTGCGCGTGCCGGTGATGACGCAAAAGATTTTGGAAAAGAGGTCATCGAAATCATTCTCAAGGAAATGTCGGATGGAAAAGGCGATATCGCGATCATGGTGGCGGGTTATCCGAAAGAGATGGATATTTTCATCGAATCGAATCCGGGATTGAAATCGCGTTTCTCGCATTATTATCATTTCGAGGATTATTTGCCCGATGAGCTTTTTGAAATCGCATTGAAGTCAACCGAGAAAAAAGGTGTGACATTGACGGAGGAAGCGAAAAAATATTTGCAGGAACAATTCATTGAAGTGTATCGCACACGCGACAATTCTTTTGGAAATGCGCGACTTGCCATCGGCATCATGGAAGAATCGAAAATGGATATGGGTTTGCGCATCATGCAATCGGGCGATCTCAGTGCGTTGAGCAATGAAGCCATGTCAACGATTGAATTGGTGGATGTGCAAAAAGCTTTCGGTGGCAGAAGCCGCAAACGGCCCGACCTTGGCATCAATGAAAAAATGTTGCGTGAAGCGTTGGAGGAATTGAATGGCTTGGTTGGAATGGCCAACATCAAAACCGAAATAAATGAGTTGGTGAAACTCGTTCGTTTCTATCGTGAAACGGGAAAGGAAGTGTTGAATCTTTTTTCATTGCACGGCGTTTTCACCGGTAATCCGGGAACGGGAAAAACAACACTCGCCCGCATCATCGCAAAAATTTACAAGGGATTGGGCTTGCTTGAAAAAGGTCATCTCGTTGAAACGGACCGTCAGGGATTGGTAGCCGGTTATGTCGGACAAACTGCAATCAAGACACAAGAGCGGATTGACGAGGCGATCGGCGGTGTGTTATTCATCGATGAGGCTTATGCACTTGGTGAAGGCGGTGAAAATGATTTTGGAAAAGAGGCAGTCGAAGTGGTGCTGAAAAAAATGGAAGATCTCCGCGGACAATTTGCAGTGATCGTTGCGGGTTATCCCGACAACATGCACAAGTTCATCGAGACAAATCCCGGATTGAAATCGCGTTTCGATCGCATCTACCAGTTCAAGGATTATTCTTCCGATGAATTGTATACCATCGCGCAGAATCTTCTTGTGAAAGAGAAATTGACACTTACGCCTGAAGCCGAAACGCACCTGAAAGCGTATTTGAATTTCGTTTATGAAAAACGCGACAAGTTTTTCGGCAATGCAAGAACTGTCCGTCAGGTAATCGGTGAAGCCGTGAAGAATCAGCATCTGAGAATGGCTTCTTTGCCTGCTGCAGAACGTACACCGCAAGTGCTTTCGACGATGACAATGGAGGATGTTGCCGAATTCGAATTGAAAGACGCAACGGAAGAAAGGTCCACATTGGGATTCAGGTATCGGGCTTCCTGAGAATTGTTTAATTCACGATTGCTAAAGCTGGGATTTCAATTCCAAAAGAAAGCCTTTCACTTTTTCAAGTGATGCCACCATTTCCAACGCATCGAATGTGTCCTTCTTGTTGTTTTTCAATTTCTCTTTTGCGCCTTGCAAAGTATAGCCTCGTTCTTTGACGAGGTGATAAATGACTCGGAAATTTTCCACATCCTCTTGCGTGAACATGCGGTCACCTTTCTTGTTTTTTTTCGGATGGATAAAATCAAATTCCTTTTCCCAGAAACGAATCAATGACGCATTGACATTGAACATCTTGGAAACTTCCCCAATGGAATAATACAATTTGACGGTTTCCTTTTCTTTATAAGGCATGAAAATTTACGATTGGTGGATTGCCGATTTGCGATTGGAAAATGCAATTCGAATTTAGAATTAAGATTCCAATAACCAATAATTAACACTGGGGAATCGAAAATCCCCGATCACGGAATTTGCAATTAGGCTTTTTTGTGAAAACTTGTTGAAAACAGAAAAGCCTGTCCCATTGGTGTTTGGATCGTTTGGGTTATCTTCGCGCCAATCCAAAAAATGAAATACATCGGAATTTTATTCGTCCTTTTTTTATCCATGACTGCATGGACAGGAAATTCCTATGCGTATGATTCAAAAAAAACGGTTGCCGATACTTCCGATGCAATTGATTCCGCCAAGATGGATCTTGTTTGCAAAATGGAAGAGGATTCTTTCCAGCGTGTTGTACTTGTCGACAGTGTGATTGCCTATTCAAAGAATTTCATCGGATATCATTATCACTATGGCAGCAACGGACAGAACAAATCGTTCGACTGTTCACATTTCGTTTCTTACGTTTATAAGAATTACGGCGTAAACATTCCCTGTTCTTCTGCAGGCTTGAGTCAACTCGGGGAAAAAATAGACATTTCGAATGTCCGTCCGGGTGACCTGATGTTTTTCAAGGGAAGAAATTCAAAAAGCACAAGGGTCGGTCACGTTTCATTGGTAATAGAAAACAATAACGGTCATATCAAATTGATTCATGCGACGGATAGAGGGGTTGTGATTGATGAGTATGACAAGATGAAATATTATCAGCAGCGTTTTCTCATGGCGAGAAGATTGAGTCTTTAGAAGCGGGATTTCGCTACGTTCCGCAATTCATTATTTTTTTCCAGGAAAGATTTTCACTGAACTGTTCTCCGCAGGAATCATTTCAAATGCATTCGCCCATCGTCTTCAATGACCAATGGCGATTCGGGAAAATCCGATTTGTTCAACGAAATCATTTCCTTGATCACTGCATTCGTTGGATCCAATTGCGGTCCGCCCTCACCTTCCTGTTTGCATGCATAGATTTTTCCGCAAAGGAATTTTCCATGCCGATCCACCTTCACTTCCACGATGGGTGCAATGCCGCAAATCCCTTTCAAATTGAAACGGTTGTAGGTGCAGAAATTTCCGCAGCTGTAGGAAATATATCTCTCTTTGTAAACTTCCGCCGCGCGTGTCACGTGCGGACCGCTTCCGAACACGAGATCAGCACCCGCATCAATCACTGCGTGTGCGAATTCAAAAACATTTCCGCGATCCTCTCCCAGAAAAAGTTCATGCTCGCGCGTCACGTGATTGTGCGTTTCACCTTCTCCCCCACCGTGAAATGAAACAATCACAATGTCCACTTGCCTGTCGAGAAACGCGACGATTCTTTTTGCGCTGTCAATGTCATTGATATTAACCGTTCCCGTATTAGGAGCGAACGCACAAAATCCATATTTGATTCCTCCTTTTTCAAAAATCACATAAGGTTTTTGCACCAATCCTGCATAATAAATTCCTGCGCTGTCGAGCGCGCGCATCGTGCCAAGTCTTCCCGCATCACCAAAATCTCCCACATGATTATTTGCAACGCTTACCAAATCAAATCCCGCTTCGGCCAAACGTTTTGCATAACGCTCCGGCTGACGAAACGCATAACAGATTTTCGGATTGTTGCAATTCTTCACTGTGCCGCCGCTGTCCAGAAAAGTCCCTTCGCTGTTTCCAAAAGTCAAATCCGCACTTTGCAAAATCGGACGAACAGGATCGAACAGATTTTGTCCGTCATTCGGCGCAAGATATTCCGTCCCGGGATAATTTGTTCCCTGCATGATGTCACCAACCGCAATGATTGAAATGGTATCCTTTTTCTGCGCGAGGGAATCAATTTGCTGTCCGAAAAAATCATTCAGGAAAGTGAAAATGAAAATGAAGGAAAGAATTGTTTTTTTCATGGGAGATTTCATTGGGTACGGATTACGAATAAAAAACGAATCTACGAACTACGGATAATTTCGAATGAAATTCGCACTTCGCAGATTCGCACTTTTCGTATTTAGTACATTTCAGTCGAAAGATTGCGAATTCTGTTCGGCTTGTTTTTTAATCAATTCATATTGTTCAGGCGTCAAATCCAAACGGTAATAATTTATCGGGTTCATGATCTGACCATTCTTGTGGACTTCGTAATGGCAGTGTGGCGCCGTTGACAATCCGGTTGTACCAACGTAACCGATCACTTGTCCACGTTTCACCTGTTGCCCAACTGTTACAATGAATTTCACCATGTGCCCGTACAACGTTTCATAACCGTAACCATGATCGATCACCACGTGATTGCCATAACCTTGCGACTTATCGTCGGCAACTGTGACTACACCGTTTCCGGTTGCGAAAATTTCCGTCCCTTGCGGCGCAGCGAAATCCATTCCCGGATGAAATTCAGGCGTTTTATAAATCGGATGGATTCTCCAGCCGAATCCGCCGGGTTCATGACGCAAATCGCGATTGGAAATCGGCATGATGCATGGAATTGATGCCAACATGTTTTCCCTTCCTTTCGCCATTTTCAAAACATCCTCGTACGATTTCGATTGAATGTACATTTGCTTTTCAATGCGGTCATATTTTTTCGTCAACGCAATCATCACATCGGATAAATCGCCGAGTCCTTCCAGTGAATTGTAACGTTCCGCACCGCCAAATCCTGCGCGGCGAATATCATCGGGAATCGGTTCCGCTTCAAAAATCACACGATAGGAATTATTGTCGCGATCCTCAAGATCGGTAAGCACAGAATCCATATTGTCGGCACGACGGCTCAGCAGATCGTATTGCAATTTCATCCGATCCAATTTCCGCTGCAATTGTTTTTCACCCGGGGAACCGAAAAAACGGAAGGCGATAAAAACAGCAACCGCGCCGATGACGGAAGCGGTTCCGAGAAAAGAGACCACACGGAAAATGCGCGTACGAATCGGCGTAACGGCCTTTTCATAACTCAGCGTTTTTGTGTTGTAACGATAACGGATTTTTGACATGCGCTTTTCTTCTCCTCGGCGTTAATTTCAGAATCCTTAAAATTACCAAAATCAACTAACTTTGCAATCCTAAAATTTCCCAATAAAAAAAGCATTTTCCAGCAATGAACGCAAAAGAAATCCGTCGCACGTTTCTCGAATTTTTCAAATCGAAGGGCCATGAAATTGTTCCATCCGCTCCGATGGTCATCAAGAATGATCCTACATTGATGTTTACCAATGCGGGAATGAATCAGTTCAAGGAATGGTTTCTTGGGAATTCCCCTGCGAAATGGCCACGTGTTGCCGATACACAAAAATGTTTGCGCGTTTCCGGAAAGCATAACGATCTCGAGGAAGTGGGTGTGGATACGTATCACCACACGATGTTTGAAATGTTGGGCAATTGGAGTTTCGGCGATTATTTCAAGAAGGAAGCGATTGAATGGAGTTGGGAATTACTGACGGAAGTTTACAAATTGCCGAAAGAGCGTTTGTATGTGACGGTGTTCGAGGGAAATGAAAAAGAGAATCTGTCTTTCGATCAGGAAGCTTTCGATTGCTGGAAAAAATATGTTCCCGAAGAAAGAATCTTAAAGGGAAATAAAAAAGATAATTTTTGGGAGATGGGTGATACCGGTCCATGCGGCCCATGTTCCGAAATCCATTTTGATTCGCGTTCGGAAGAAGAGCGGAAAAAAACAAATGGTGCAACGCTCGTGAACAACGATCATCCGCAAGTGATTGAGATTTGGAACAATGTATTCATGGAATTCAATCGCAAGGCAGACGGTTCGTTGGAGAAATTGCCCGCGCAACATGTAGACACGGGTATGGGCTTCGAGCGTCTGGTGCGTGTGTTGCAACAGAAAACTTCCAATTACGACACCGATGTTTTCCAACCCATCATCCGCGAAATTGAAAAACTCGCCCGCTTAAAATATTCCGGAACGGATTCCAAATCCGATATTGCCATTCGTGTTTTGTCCGACCATATCCGCGCGATTTCATTTGCCATTGCCGATGGACAACTTCCTTCCAATACAGGAGCCGGTTATGTAATCCGCCGGATTTTGCGTCGCGCTGTGCGCTATTATTATTCTTTTCTCGATACAAAAGAACCTTTGTTGTGCCGTTTGGTGGACACACTTGCTGCAGAGATGGGAGAATTTTTTCCTGAATTGAGAAAGCAACAACACCTGATCACTTCCGTCATTGAAGAGGAGGAAAAATCTTTTTTGAGAACGTTGGCGAATGGCATTACACGTTTTGAAAAATTTTATTATGGGACACAAAGTGGAGTTCATTTTAATCCAGTTCTCTTCTCAGATTATAAAGACTCTGTTCAAAAAAGAATAATACCAGGTTTTATTGCGTTTGAATTATATGATACTTTCGGTTTTCCAATTGATCTAACTAACCTACTTGCTAAAGATTTAGGCTGGACGGTTGATGAAATAAAGTTTCATGAATATTTAATCAAACAACAATCTCGTTCACGCGCAGCAACTGCAGTTGATACCGACGATTGGGTGGAATTGGTAAAAGACGGTCATTCGAAATTTGTCGGTTATGAAGAAATAGAAAGTGATTCGAAAATCATCCGTTACCGGAAAGTCAAGGCGAAAGGGAAAGATTTTTTCCAGATCGTTTTGGATACAACTCCATTCTATGCAGAAAGCGGCGGACAAGTCGGCGACACCGGATTTTTAGAATCTGCCAATGAAAAAATAAAAATCACCGATACGAAAAAGGAAAACGGGGTGATCATTTCTTTCGCCGACCGACTTCCGGAAGATGTGACAAAAACATTTCATGCGCGTGTGGATGTTGCCAAAAGAAAAGCCACGGAAAACAATCACAGTGCCACTCACCTGCTCCACGCTGCGTTGCGGAAGGTGTTGGGAACACATGTGGAACAAAAAGGATCATTGGTGAATGAAGAATATTTGCGTTTCGATTTTTCGCATTTCCAAAAAGTTTCAGAAGAGGAAATCGCGCTGATTGAAAAAATTGTGAATGAAAAAATTCGTGAGAACATTGAATCGAATATCCGCGAGATGGCGATTGAAGACGCACGGAAAACAGGAGCGATGGCATTGTTCGGCGAGAAATACGGCGATGTGGTTCGTGTGGTGACGTTCGACAAGAATTATTCCATTGAACTTTGCGGAGGCACACATGTTCCCGCAACCGGCCAAATCGGATTGTTCAAGATTATTTCTGAAAGCGCCATTGCCGCCGGTGTTCGCCGTATCGAGGCCATCACCGCTTCGAAGGCCGAACATTTTTTCAACGACCAGTTGCACACGATGAATGAGTTGCGTGAAATACTGAAAAACCCGAAAGACGTTGTAAAAAGCGTTCAGCAATTGCTCGACGAAAAATCGGTGCTTGAAAAAAAGTTGGAATCTTTCCTTCGCGAAAAAACAAAAGTCCTGAAGGCGGAATTGATCGGCAAGGCGGAAAAGATAAACGGGATGAATTTCATTTCCGCAAAAGTGGAATTGAATTCTGCGGATGCAATAAAGGATCTCGCATTCGGCATCGACGAAAAAGTGGAGAATCTTTTTCTTGTGATTGGCGCCGAAGTGAATGACAAAGCTTCGCTGACATTGATGATTTCAAAAAATCTGGTGAAAGAAAAAAATCTTGATGCGGGAAAGATCATCCGTGAACTGTCGAAAGAAATACAAGGTGGCGGTGGTGGACAGCCTTTCTACGCAACATCGGGTGGAAGCAATGTTTCCGGAATCGGAAAAGCGCTATCCAAGGCGAAAGATTTTCTTGGCAACAATTAATGATGAATGATGTGCAGATTAAAAATGTGCATCGGGTAAAACAATTCTTGCGTATTGAATAATTTTTTAGGTTTGTCGCCTTTTATTATTTAAAACCAATATGCAAGACTATGAAAGATCAATCTGAAAATCTTATTCTGAAACTATCGTTTCAATTTGCGCTGAATGTTGTGGAATTTGCCGAAACGCTGGACGAAAAAAGAAAGTATGTCATTTCAAAACAATTATTGAAAAGTGGCACATCTATCGGTGCAAATGTGCGTGAAGCTCAAGGCGCGGAAAGTAAAAATGATTTCATCCATAAGTTGAAGATTTCCTACAAGGAAGCCGAAGAAACCGAATATTGGCTCGACATCTGCAAACACTCCAACAATTATCCTGACCCGGGGCAATTATCAATTGAAATCATCACGCTCAAGAAAATTCTCGCTAAGATTATTTTGTCTCTGAAAAGAAGGAATCAATAATTCATAATTATTAATCTGCACATTATTCATCATTCATCCGTTTCAGAAAAAATTAGTCCACAAAAACAACTTTCCCCGAATAAATTTCCTGATCATTCGAAACAATGCGGATAAAATAAATTCCATTCGCACAATCATTGCGCTTGATTTTGAACGAGGAATTGTTTTGGATCGCATTCGTTTGCAATAGACGTCCATTCACATCATACATGAAAAAGCGGAGTGATTTTTCATTGGGAAAATGAACATCGACGGTTGCATCTCCGCTCGAAGGATTCGGATAGATGGAAACGTTTCCATTGTTTCCCGTTGCCGGATTTTCAATTCCATTTTGTGTACAGGAATTCATCACCTCGTGAGAAGGTTGCAACGTCACCGGCGTCATGTAGGAAGCGATTGGTCCGGCTGTGATGGTCATTACGGGTTGATCGAAAATCAATTTGGGAGAGAAAACATTCACAACAGGAGTTTGTCCATCACAAAATGTATTGGACGGTGAAGTGAAATTGATTGTCATCGGATGATAAACCGGTTGTCCCAAATACGTACCGACACTTGTGAAGTGTGATCCGAATGCAATGATACCTCCACCCGATTGAATCACTTGCGAAATGCAAATGGAATCCGTTGTGATGTCGCCGATTCTCACTGCAGAAATCGGTTGTCCCGCTGTATCGCATTCCATCAATTCACCGGCAGTGGACAATCCGTAGATGTAATGTGTAAATCCATATAACAGGTTTCCATCATTCGCCAACATCAAACTCTGTCCATTGACTGGATAAAGGGTCTGACTGAGTTGATCGTAATAGTGATACCAGATTTCGTTTCCGAATTTATCGGTGCGCAAAAGAAAAACATAAGGCGTACCCGCTTGCACAGTTCCCACCACAGTTTCTCCTGCAATCACAAATCCGCTGTCGGGCAACAGGAGAATCGCTTCAGGCGTTTTTGAATCGCCGCTGTCAGCATAGGAACGAACCCACATGGGCGCACCCGAACTGTCGAGCTTCATCAATCCACAACTGTAAGAATAGGTATTGTTTACCGTATCCTTATTCGTGATGTTGAATGGCAATACAATGTCTCCTTTCGCAGTGACAACCATTCCGGAATAATCCGCATCAATGGCATGGTTTGTCCAACCATACGATTTTGACCAGACGGTATTTCCCGCCGTATCCAATTTCACCACCCAAAGCAAATCCCTGTTCGGCAAATTATTGGCATGCGATCCGACTGCATAACATCCTCCACCTGGAACGGGACGGCACATTGCAATGTCGGTTGTGAAACCTGTTGGACTATTGGTAATGTGTCGCATCCAAGTCGGATTGATCGCGGTATCGGTATGCACAATGGAACAATAGGCGCCAACCTTGAAATCCGCAAAATAACATCCGGTTGAATCGGCACTTATGTCGCGTGTACGGTTGCGAGTAGTGGGAAAAAATTTTGTCCAGATGATATTTCCGGTTGAATCCATTCTCGTGTAAGAAACTTTTATTGATTGAAAAGGAAAAGGAACCGTATCCCAAACATCACCCGCTGCCAACAAATCACCATTTCGCAATTTGCAAACACCGCTGAATCCCTGCGGTTTGGTAATCGTATCGTTGATGTGATATTCCCGCATAGCGGTTTGTGCGGAAATAATTTGCGGTGCAAAAAAGAAGAAAAACAATATTTTTTTCATCCTTGATAAAATGGGTGTGCGGTGACTAACGGAGGAAATCGCGTTTTAGTATTTGGTGAAAACAAAAAATCACCTCACTGATTAATGATGTATTCGAAGGACTCCTTTGGACCAGATCAATAATTGAAAATTGCGCTTGTCAATTGGAAAAACCTTCACTTAACGCACCCACTCAAATAGGGATTGGTTGTATTCATCTTCCAGGAAATATTCCTCTATCTTTTTTTGCCACAAAGGCACAAAGGCACGGAGAAACAAAAAAATCGAAGTGTTACCGCATGCCATTCATCATTCACCTTCACAACCCAAGCAAAATTTTCATCAATTCCATTTCCACTTCATCCGGAAATTTTCCCGGTCCCCTTTTTGAAATCAATTTGTAATCGGGATTCGGGCGATAACGTGAGGCGTCTGTTTTATTTTCATTCACCAAAAAAATACCGATCACATCTTCTTTTTCAACTTCCGCATTCTCAGGTGAGCGGCGATCAACGATAAACACAAATCCATTCGGCTGGCTTTTCGCTTCGGCGATCACATCGGGATCATTCACCATCAAGTCGCGGATGACCTGATGCAGCACAACCAGAAAATCCGCGTTGTAGGAAATATTCTCGTGGATGATTTCCTTTTCAGGATCAATCAACCGACCAAGAAACAATTCGGAACGCGATTTCTGTTTTGCCAATTCCTCTTTTCCCAAAGGAGAAAGCAGATGCAAGGTTTTATCGGCGGAAGGAAGTTTGTAGAGATAGCAGTTCATGGACAGGGAAAGTGGGACGAGGGACAAATAATTGATTGCGATTCAAAGATTCAAAAAAAAATTCGTTGAAAAGAAAGAACCCCAACCTTTCGGTCAGGGTTTCAATCTAAAATCCAAAATCAACTATTCTAAAATCCTTTTACTTCGCGAGTTTCTTTTTCAGATTGGTATCCAACGCATTCAGGAAATCTTCCGTATTGAGATAATGTTCTCCCAATTTCACATTGTTTCCGTGGGCGCAGATCGCGAGGTCTTTTGTCATTTTTCCGCTCTCGATGGTTTCCACACAAACTTCTTCCAACGATTTCGCGAAATGAATCAGTTCCTGGTTGTTGTCGAGTTTCCCTCTGAATTCCAAGCCGCGTGTCCATGCAAAAATGGAAGCGACAGGATTTGTTGAAGTCGGTTTTCCCGCTTGATGATCCCTGAAGTGACGTGTTACAGTTCCATGTGCCGCTTCCGCTTCCATGATTTTTCCATCGGGAGTAACGAGAACGGAAGTCATCAATCCGAGTGAACCGAATCCCTGCGCAACGGAATCACTTTGTACATCACCGTCATAATTCTTGCAGGCCCACACGAATTCACCGTGCCATTTCAAGGCCGACGCAACCATGTCGTCAATCAAACGATGTTCATAAACAATTCCTGCAGCCTTGAATTTCGCTTCGTACTCCTTCACATAAATCTCTTCGAAAATATCCTTGAAACGTCCATCGTATTTTTTCAGGATCGTATTTTTCGTTGACAGGTACAGTGGCCATTTTTTATCGAGTGCAACATTCATACACGCATGCGCGAAACCTTTTATCGAATCGTCCAGGTTGTACATTGCCATTGCCACACCATCACCCTTGAAATTGAACACTTCCCAATTCTGTGCGGCACCGCCACCTTCAGGTGTGAACGTCATTGTCAATTTTCCTTTTCCCTTGATCACCACATCCGTTGCACGGTATTGATCGCCGAAAGCATGACGGCCAACAATAATCGGCGCAGTCCAATTCGGAACCAGACGCGGAACATTTTTGCAAACGATCGGCTCACGGAAAACGGTTCCATCGAGGATATTACGGATCGTTCCATTCGGTGATTTCCACATTTGTTTCAGGTTGAATTCCTTTACGCGCGCCTCATCGGGTGTAATGGTGGCGCACTTGATTCCAACCTGGTATTTTTTTATCGCCTCAGCAGAATCAATCGTCACCTGATCATTTGTCTCGTCGCGATACTCAATTCCGAGATCATAATACTTGATGTCCAGATCGAGATAGGGAAGAATAAGTTTCTCTTTAATGAATTTCCAAATGACGCGTGTCATTTCATCACCATCGAGTTCAACAACCGGATTGGCAACCTTGATTTTGTTCATAGTTTTTTTTGATTTAGGGAAGCGCAATATTACTGAATAGACGTGAGATTTGAGACGTGAGACGTGAGAAAATTATTACCATTTGATGATGTTGATCGATAATGGGTGATGATGATGCCGTGAAAATAAAAAGTACGATCAGGCACAATCATTCATTACACATTATTCATTATCAATTGAAATAATCAGTTCCCATTCATTCCCTCGAAAACCGATCCCAACAAATCGCCGAAGCGTGCACCTTTGTTCATCGGGTCTTTGCTCAATCGGGAATATTCGGCAAGTCCATGCAAAATCATTTCCATCAGGAAAAGGCGTTCGGGATCATTCGCTTTCGGATATTGTTTGCGTGCAATTTCATCCAGTCCATCCACCGCACACAAAGCAGCACCATACACCTTGTTCGACAAATCGCTGTTCAGCTCCAATGTATTTCCCGCGCCGAACCAATCCACCACCGGTTGGTAAACTGTGCTCTCAGTTTTCTTTTTCATTTTTTCAGGCGAAGGGAAATACGTCGGGAAAATTGTGCGGATCGCTTTTCCCACGAGATGCTGTGCAACTTTCGCGGCACCTTCCTGCTCGCCTTCATAAACCATTTCCACTTTTCCGGTAATCGCAGGAATCACCCCGATAAAATCGGTGAGCCGAACAAAAGTTTCCGTTTCGCCATTGATCAATGCGCGACGTTCGGCAGCACTTACGAGATTTTCAAAAGCGGAAATGCTCAATCGCGCCGACACACCGCTTTTCGAATCGATGAATTCGCTTGCCCGCGCTTCGAATCCGATCTGTTCGAGAATTGTCAATGCCGCATCGGGAATAATCACTTGCACGCCGGAATGCCTTTCCTTTTTCGATTCCTGAATCGTAATCGCTTTTGCAGTTTCAATGTCTTTCGGATAATGCGTGAGAATCTGACTTCCGATGCGGTCTTTCAATGGAGTTACAATCGATCCGCGATTCGTGTAGTCTTCCGGATTGGCAGTGAAAACAAATTGGATGTCGAGTGGCATGCGCAATTTGAATCCGCGAATCTGAATGTCGCCTTCCTGCAGAATGTTGAAAAGCGCAACCTGAATCCGCGATTGCAAATCGGGCAATTCGTTGATGACAAAAATGCAACGGTTGCTGCGCGGAATGATTCCGAAATGCAAAGCCCGTTCGTCGCTGTATGAAAGTTTTTGATTTGCCGCTTTTATCGGATCCACATCACCGATCAAATCGGCAACTGTGACATCGGGTGTCGCCAATTTTTCCGCGTAACGTTCACTGCGGTGCAACCAGACGATCGGGGTTGCATCTCCCTTTTCGGCAACGAGGTCTCGCGCATAACGCGAGAGCGGAGCAAACGGATCATCGTTCAATTCGGAACCTTCCACAACGGGAATATATTCATCGAGCAGATTCACCATCAACCGTGCAATCCTTGTTTTCGCCTGCCCACGCAAACCAAGCAAGTTGATGTTGTGGCGTGAAAGGATGGCACGTTCAATATCGGGAATGACCGTATCGGCAAAACCGATTATCCCATCGAACAGCGGTTCTTTCCTTTTCAATTTTTCAATCAGGTTATCGCGCAACTCATCCTTGATCGACTTGGATTGGTAACCCGCCTTTTTCAATTCCCCGAATGTTTTTATCGCTGTATGTTTTTTCATGATTTTTATTTTTCGGAAATCCTATCGCACTTTTTTCCTTCTGTTTTTTGTATAATCCTCAAAAATATATTCTCCGAGACCTTTCAGCGAAGTGTAGAATGCCCGTCCCTGATTCGCTTCGGTAAATTCCTCGACAAACTTTTGCAAATACGGATCCTGCGCAATCATGAACGTGGTCACCGGGATTTTCAATCGGCGACAGGCATGTGCGCGGTTCAAACATTGATTTACGATTTTGCGGTCGAGACCAAAACTGTTCTGGTAATAACCGTCACCTTCCTTCAGGCAACTCGGTTTTCCATCGGTGATCATGAAAATCTGCTTGTTCGGGTTTTTCCGTTTGCGCAACAGATCCATTGCCAACTCCAAACCTGCAACTGTGTTTGTGTGATAAGGTCCCACTTGCAGATACGGCAAGTCTTTAACTTGTATCTGCCACGCATCATTTCCGAAAACAATAATGTCCAGTGTATCTTTCGGATAACGTGTCGTAATCAATTCCGCCAAAGCCATCGCCACTTTTTTCGCGGGCGTAATGCGGTCCTCACCGTACAAGATCATCGAGTGGGAAATGTCAATCATCAACACGGTTGACGTTTGTGTCTTGTGTTCCTGTTCCACCACTTCCAAATCATCTTCGCTCATTCCGAACTCGCCCATTCCCCTGCTGATCTGCGCATTTTTCATCGAGCTCGTCATGTCGATCTGTTCGGGTGTATCGCCAAAACGGAACGGACGTCTTTCACTTGTCATCTCATCGCCTTTTCCGCTGTAGGAAGTTTTGTGGTGACCGTTCGTCCGCGATTTTTTCAACTTGCCGAAAATCTGTTCGAGTGAACGTTGTCGGATGCTCTGTTCCATTTTTCCCGTTGGAGAAAGCGAACCATCCTGTTTGTTTTCCTGCAGGTAACCGCGTTTTTTCAAATCCTCGATGAAATCACCCATCGCATATTTATTGTCGGTGAGTTTGTATTCGCGGTCGATTTCATTGAGCCACGAAAGCGCTTCATTGAGATCTCCGGAAGTGTGTGTCAATATCTCACGGAAAAGATCGAACAGCTTGTCGAAAGGAGTGCCGTCGTCTTTGGGAGTGAGTTTGGAAAATCTGAAACCGGGCATGGAATGATTATTTGTATAAAAGTACGACTGAAAATGCAAAATGGTTTGCCTTGAGAAAGGTTTGTGCAAACGAATTCCGAAATGATCAAATCCTTACTTTTGCGTACCAACATTTAAGAATAGAACCATGAGAACCATTCAATTCCGTGAAGCGCTCCGTGAAGCACTCAATGAGGAAATGCGTCGTGATGAAAAAGTCTTTCTCATCGGCGAAGAAGTCGCCGAATACAATGGCGCTTACAAAGTGAGTCAGGGAATGCTTGCCGAATTCGGAGCGAAGCGTGTGATTGACACTCCGATTGCGGAACTTGGTTTTACCGGAATTGCAGTTGGTGCAGCCATGAATGGCTTGCGTCCAGTGGTGGAATTCATGACCTTCAATTTTTCATTGGTGGCAATTGACCAGGTGATCAATTCGGCTGCTAAAATGCTGGAGATGTCGGGTGGACAATTCAACATTCCAATGGTTTTCCGTGGACCAACTGCAAGTGCCGGACAATTGGGTGCGCAACATTCGCAAGCATTTGAAAGTTGGTATGCGAACTGTCCCGGATTGAAAGTTGTTGTTCCATCCAATCCTGCCGATGCAAAAGGGCTTTTGAAAACCGCCATCCGCGACAATGATCCTGTGATTTTCATGGAATCCGAATCCATGTATGGCGACAAGGGAGAGGTTCCTGAAAGTGAATACCTGATTCCCATTGGAGTGGCGGAAACAAAACGCGAAGGAAGCGATGTCACCATTGTTTCATTCGGAAAAATCATCAAGCAGGCTTACATCGCTGCGGATGAGTTGGCGAAAGAGGGAATCTCCGCAGAAATAATTGACTTGCGTTCTGTCCGTCCGATCGATTATGATGCGATCATCCGTTCAGTGAAAAAAACAAATCGTTTGGTCATTCTCGAAGAGGCTTGGCCACTCGCAAATATTTCCACCGACATTGCCTTTCATGTTCAGAAAAATGCGTTCGATTATCTGGATGCGCCCGTACGTCGCGTGGTGAATGCGGATGTTCCGCTGGCTTATGCACCTACACTCATTGAAGCGGCACTTCCCAACGCTGCGAAATTGATTCGTGAAGTGAAAGAGGTGATGTATGTGAGTTGAGGACAATACGAGAGATTTGAAATATTGGTAAAGCATCCGGAAACGGGTGCTTTTTTGTTACACCATCAAAGCATGGATGCATAATGGTTTCTGCCGATTCATTTCTTTTCGGTTGGTTTTGACCTATTTTTATCCCAACAAAAAATTTCACCAATGACTGAACTGCCGATCGACAATCAGCACCAATGGCCAGTGACAAAAAAGCTGTTGACGCTTTTTCTTGTCTCCTATCTTTTTTTCTACATGTTCCCGTTTCCCTTGGATCAGGTGCCGCATGCGGATAAAGCGCTGGCATATTATACCGATGGTTTGGATTTCATTACAAAACAGATCGGCAAACATCTGCTTGGCATTTCCCCAATGCAAAGGATAGAAGACACGGGAAGCGGCGATACAACTTTTGATTATGTCAACCTGTTGACAACGTTGTTGCTTGCAATTGTTGCTTCCTGCATCGTTTTCATATTTACGCGAAAAAGGAAAAATTATGAAAAGCCTTATGAATGGATCATTGTTTATGCCCGTTATTTTGTAGGGCTTTACATGGTGATTTACGGCATCTCCAAACTCGATAATGAACAATTCATTTCACCGTCCGCCACCCAACTCGATGAGCCTTATGGAAATTCCTCCCCGATGGGATTGCTTTGGACATTCATGGGTTATTCAAAAAGTTATACGGTGTTTTCCGGATTGGGTGAAATCCTCGGTGGCTGCCTGTTGTTTTTCAGGAAAACAACCGTGCTCGGTTGCCTGATAACGATAGCCGTCATGTCAAACGTGGTCATGATGAATTTTTGTTATGATGTTCCTGTAAAAATCTTTTCGGGTCACTTGCTGCTTATTTCAATGATCATATTGGCACCTTATTTTATCAGGCTCTATGAATTTTTCATACTCAACCGGACGAGTGAAATCGTTTATCCAAAATTGGATTTGCAAAAAAAATGGATGCGCATCACCCGTTACATTCTCAAACCCGTTCTTATTTTCGGCATTGTCGGTTTTACCCTTTACGGCGATCACCAGAATTCGGAAGAGGCCGAAACGAATCCCGCACTTTTCGGATCCTACAAGACAGAACTTTTCATCCGCAACAACGACACAATTGCTCCCTTGACGACCGATTCCACGCGATGGAGCAAATTGATAATCGATGATGGTTATGCTGCCGTTACCACAATGAATGATCACACCGTTTATTACGAGACCGACATTGACACATCAGCAAAAACAATTGCAATCCAGTCCTATAAGGATTCCGCTGCCAATTATGTTTTCACTTATAAAAACATTCCCGGCAATCGCTTCTTTCTCACCGGCGAATACAAGGACGATTCGATTTCCGTTTCTTTCCAAAAGAAAAGTCCCAAGGATTACCTTCTGATGAAGAGGGGATTTCATTGGATAAATGAATATCCATTCAACCGCTGAATGGCAATCGCTTCCTGAATTCTTGAAGGCGTAATGTTTCCCAAAAAACATTTGATCCCGCTTTGCGCCTTGTTACATTTACATCGATTAAAATCCGCCCCATGAAAAAAATCCACTTTGCTTTTCTCATTTTTCTTTTTGCCAAAAACATTTCCGCACAACAATATCATCCGATGCTCGATTCGGTGAATCATTGGCAAACCCTAACGAATTACATTCCTGTGCGGCTACAATCACCAAGCACAGCAAGTGCGCCGTGCTCTTATCCGGTGTATTATGGGAATGATCTCGAACATTACACCACACAAGACACGGTCATCAACAGTCTGACTTATAAAATTGTCGACGACGTACCGGATCAGAATGCTACGCCCTGCAATTTTGGATTTATACGGGAGGACACGGCGGCAAAAAAAGTTTTCTTCATGGACAATCTTGGAAATCCTGAAATCCTGCTTTATGATTTTTCCATGCAAATCGGAAATACAATCGCCATCAACTTTACCGCTTCCGGTTATTTCCATTCGGGAACTTACACACTCGACTCCATAAATACCATTCACATCAATGCAGGATTCCGCCGGATTTTTTATCTGAACAATCATGCTTTCGTCAACTCCCCCACTTTGCCTTGGGTTGAAAGTGTGGGATCGTTGTACAATCCTTTTTATCCGTATTGCATGAATTCCGCTGGCAGTTATACGTTTTATGGTTGTCATGAATTCCGTCATGATGCGTCTGAATTCCTCACCTGTTTCGACCATCTTTCAAAAGTATATTACGACAGTTGCGCCTATCATTCTGCGTTGGCCGATTTCTGTTTCAATGTCCAGGACACTTGCGATTATCACGACGTTTGCGGAAGTGTTCCGGAAATGCAATCATCGGTATCGATGACCATTTTCCCGAATCCTTCATTGGGAAAAACAACGCTTTCCCTCGATGTAAAACAAAAAGGGAATTTCGAAATCCGCGTTTGGGATATTTCAGGGAAAAAAATGTTGAAGGATATTCCGCTTGGAAAAATTGAAACGGGGAAAAAAGATGTTGAATTGGATTTGTCTTCCCTCCCGAATGGATTTTATCTGGTGGAGTTGAAAAACGATGGCAATTCCGTTTACCGGAAATTATTGATTCAGCATTGATCGGATTTTCCTTTCGGCATCCAATTGCCCGAACAGTTTTTCCGATTCTGTTTTGTGCGCGGTTTCAGGAAGGGTGGATTCGACGGTGAATTCATTTTCGGGATGTTTGGAATGATGCGTGGTTCTTTTTTCCATCCTTGCAAGCATTTCCGGATCCATTGGAATTCCACACAATCCGATAATGCTGCGAAGCATTTCCATTGCGCCGTCGTGATAGCTCAATGTGCGTGTGCGATTGTCAGCGCGAACGATTTCCAGACATTTCGTAAAATAACTTTCCAGAACAATTTCAAAATACTCATCGGGCAAAAGTTTGGCAATGCGTTCTTGCGTAAAACCGAAAATTTCCGGTTGGATGGGACCCGGTACTGCATGCATGCCCCTGAATTTCTGTTGCGAGCGGATCACTTCTTTCGGTGAACGGTATAGCAAGAAAGCCGGGACATGCGGAAACAATTGACGGATGGTTTCAAAAAAAAGCAAATGCCAACTGTCAGTTTTTACGAAAAGATATTTTTCTTTTCCCGAACGTTTTTCCCCGAGCAAACAAAGTACGGCTTTGAAAAGTACGTTGCCATTGGAAATGTTTTTTGCGTTTTGGGAAAACGGGATGCGCAACAATTCATCCAGCAAAGGAACTTCCGACAAAACGATAAAACGCTCGTCGATGGACAGCATTTGTGCGAGCAAAGTGGAGCCGCATCTCGAGATATGAAAAATAAAAGCGGAAGGTTCGACTGTTTCCACTGACGATGCTTTTTGCAAAAGTGTTTCGGCAGTTGTGAAAGGCATGTTGGAATTCTGAGGCAGAGAAAGACAGTATGAAATCGACTCTTCAAAAAAAGGTTCGGTGAATTTTTTATCGCCTACGAAGATCCATTTGAAAAGAGGGATTCCATTTTCTGCAATTGTAATTTTATAGGGTATCCTTCCCTTGAGTTGAGGGGATCGGGCATCAACAACATTATACTGCACTTTCATTCCTTTTTTTAATTAGATCGTCTCTCAATTTTCTCGATGCTTCCGTGTTCATCCGCTCCAACTCGCCAATCATTCGAAGGTGAGTTGCCTCGTCGACGGGAAGATTTTCCTGCTTGAAATCATAGCCCGCTTTTGCAAACAATTCATCCGACCATTCATTGCGGATGCAATCCATGATCAAATGGATACGATCTTCCTGGCTGTGGTTGATCACACTGTGCGGACAATCAAAATCGGCATACCAGCATTCCCCGTTTTTCATTGGCAGTGCACAACCATCAACAACGAAAGAAACATTTTCATGTGTCCGGACAACGATGTGAATGCGAAAAACCCCAAACTGATAACCCGCACCACGATCGCGATGTTGTTTTATAATACTACCCGGGGCAAGGCGCAACAAGCGGATGGTTTCCTTCTCGCATTCAAACCCGGAAAATATTTCGCGGAAATAGGGACAGGCATCAAGCAAAGGGGTATCCTTG
>CAYMZV010000022.1:0-27053 GCA_964394965.1 uncultured Chryseobacterium sp. | reverse complement strand
CAAGGTTATTGCAACACTCGGCTGGGAACAGGAATATTTTCTGGTGGATGAAGCCTTGCACAATGCACGTCCCGATCTCGCGACAACAGGAAGAACTTTATTCGGTGCGGCTCCAGCAAAAGGACAACAACTCGAAGACCATTATTTCGGTTCCATTCCCGATCGCGTCACATCTTTCATGCGTGAAATGGAAATCGAGGCACACAAACTCGGCATTCCGATCAAGACACGCCACAATGAAGTTGCGCCGAATCAATTCGAGTGCGCTCCGATTTTTGAAGAAATCAATCTTGCAGTCGATCACAATCAGTTGCTGATGGACTTGATGCAAAAAATTGCGCGTCGCCATAATTTCTGTGTGCTGTTGCATGAAAAACCATTCGCAGGTGTGAACGGAAGCGGTAAACACAACAACTGGTCGATGGCAACAAACACCGGAAAAAATCTATTGAGTCCGGGAAAAACGCCAAAAACGAATTTGCAGTTCCTCACCTTTTTTGTCAATACGATAAAAGCGTTTCATGACAATGCGGATTTGTTGCGTGCGACCATCGCTTCGGCTGGAAACGATCACCGTCTCGGTGCGAACGAAGCGCCACCGGCCATCATGTCCGTTTTCCTCGGATCACAACTCACAAGCGTGTTGAATGAACTCGAGGAAAAAGTGAAAAGCGGAAAAATGACTCCCGATGAAAAAACACAATTGAAATTGAACATTGGAAAAATCCCTGACATTCTCCTCGACAATACCGACCGCAACCGCACATCGCCATTCGCCTTCACCGGAAATAAATTTGAATTCCGTGCCGTGGGATCCGCAGCAAATTGTTCAGGTGCCATGACGGTTTTGAATACAATCATGACAGATCAACTCATTCAATTCAAGAAGGAAGTGGATGGATTGATTGCAAAAGGTGTGGAAAAAGACGAAGCGATTTTTCAGGTGTTGCGAAATTACATTGTGGCCAGCAAGAAAATCCGTTTCGAAGGAAACGGTTATGGCGAGGAATGGGTGAAAGAAGCGAAAAAACGCGGACTGAATAATTTCAAGACCACTCCTGAAGCGCTGGAGGCATGGACAAACAAAAAATTCGTTGATCTTTTCGCACGCCACAACGTACTCACGGAGCGCGAGCAGCATGCACGTTATGAAATTTATCTCGAAACGTACGTGAAAAAAATACAGATCGAGTCGCGTGTCATGGGTGATTTGGCAGTGAATGTGATTATCCCGACAGCCTTGCAATATCAGAATACACTCATCAGCAATGTCACCGGATTGAAAGCGGTGCTTGATGCCGGAAGTTTCAAGAAAGCGGCGGCAATACAGTTGGAAATGATCACCGACATTTCCGAGCATGTCAATCAGATCAAGAAAAATGTGGAGGCGATGATTGAAGAACGCAGAAAAGCGAACAACATCGAAGACATGAAAAAACGCACCGATGCCTATTGCAACAAGGTGATTCCATGTTTCGAAATCATCCGCGAGCATGTTGACAAGTTGGAGGCGTTGGTGGCCGATGAAGCATGGCCATTGCCGAAATACAGGGAGTTGCTGTTTACGAAATAATTTTTCAGTGTTGTGAAAAAAGGGAATGGTCCGAAAGGATTGTTCCCTTTTTATTTGGTGCACTTGACAATAATGATGAAATTTAATTTTCCGTTCACACTGCATCGAATCCGATGTCATACTATTGCCAAACACAAAAACCGAAATGAAAACAAAAACCATTCTTATACCGCTATTCATACTCATTCCGATTTTTTCTTTCGCTTGGGGAGCGGCAGGACATCAAATGGTCGCCGACATTGCGAAACAGAAACTCAATCCGGGCATTGAAGCAAAAGTCCAGCAATTCCTCGACTCAACAACATTTGAAAAAGCAGCAACATGGATGGATGATGTACGATCGGAACATACATACGATTACATGAAGACATGGCATTACGTCAATATTGAAAAAGGCGATACGTATGTGAAGAATCCCAAAGGCGATGTGGTCAGTGAACTCAATGATGTCATGACCGAATTGAAAAATTATCCAAAGATGAAAGCGGAGGATGTCAAGAAGGATTTGGAAATCCTTTTTCACCTGTGTGGTGATATAACACAACCGCTCCATGACGGATATGGAAGCGACAAAGGAGGCAATGATGTTACGGTAACTTTCAATGTGAAGCAGACAAACCTGCATCATGTTTGGGACATTGACATCATTGACAACGAAAAGATCACGGTCGATTCCTGCATGAAGGTTGCCAACGCATGGACACCCGCCCAATTGAAATCGATCGAGAAAATGAATACGATGGATTGGATGAGCGATGCACGCGCCTTTCTCCCGCAAGTGTATGATTTCTCGAATGGAACGCTCACACAAGCGTATGCCGACAAGAATAAAATTGTCGTCGAGCAACAGCTGGCAAAAGGGGGATTCCGCTTGGCGACCGTCCTGAACAAGATTTTTGGCGGGAAATAAACATTGGCGATAATATAGTCCGGAATGAATGCGTCCTATATTTGCACAATGAAAAGGATCCTGTTTGCGATTTTCTTTTTTCTCACAATTTTCTCCAACACAACTTTTGCACAAGTCGTTTGCGATTTGACTTATGAGAGGACACTTCAGGGTTTTGATGTTTACATTCACAATCCTTCAGGAGCCACCATGTATCGCGCAAAAGAATACATCGATGCCGATGGAAGTCCGCGCGCTTATGGTCCCAACAACAGTGGATTGGATTATACAGCCAACGCCGGTTACACAGGAAATTGGTGGGGAGTTGTTGCAGATGCCACCGGACAAAATCCCATTCTACAAACGGCAGCAGATCCTTATCCCGGAATGTATGTTTCCACCACTTCATTGGTGAATTCCAATTATCCGATCGATAATCCGTTGCGTTATGTGAATTCGGAAACCGTTCCTTTCATTGCCATGCCGACAAATGTGCTTGCATCGGGAAACATTCATGTCGGTGATGTGGCTTACGTTTACAATACAACAACCGGTCAATCCTGTTTTGCGATTTATGCCGATGCGGGAAATACAACGAGCATTGGTGAAGGTTCCATTTATCTTGCAACACAAGACGGTGTGGATCCGAATGTACGAACGGGAGGAACTTCATTGGGGATTATTGATTACGTCGTTTTTCCACACTCCGGTTTCGGGCAAGGTTATATTCCAACCATTGCACAAATCGACAGTATTGGAAATCTGTATTTGAATGCGGCGGGCGGACCTTGCATCGTCTCTTGCATTGGACCCGTGTTCGATAACATTTCTCCTACAACAATCATTTCCACACCAGCCGCATGGGACACAACTAATTTCAATATCGGGTTTACCGACGTGGACAATGGTTGTGGAAGTGGAATTGAAAAAACTTTTTATCAGGTAACGGATTACAATGGGAATGAGTGGCGCGCGAATAACTCAAGGGGATTCTTCAACGACAATTTTGATCTCCCGACAATCAATTCGGATTGGACAACCGTTACGGGAACTTGGGCAATCAATTCGGGAGTGCTCGAACAAAGTGATGAATCGTTGAGCAACACGAATATTTATGCGCCGCTCACACAAAATCTTTCCAATGAATATTTATACAGTTGGTCTGGAAAAATTGGTGGCACAGGAAATAACCGTCGCGCCGGATTTCATTTCTTTTCCGATGCCGGTGCAAATGTCAACCGTGGAAATTCCTATTTCGTTTGGTTTCGCGTAGATCAAGGCGTGTGTGAATTCTATAAAGTCACGAATGATGTTTTCTCATTGGTGAATTCAGTGCCCATGACCGTGAATGCGAATCAATGGTACGATTGGAAAGTTGTGTACGATCGTGTCAGCGGTGAAATGGATGTTTACCAGGACAATGTTTTTGTCGGAAGCTGGACGGATTCTTCGCCGTATTCGAATGGGAATTATATTTCCTTCCGCAGTGGCAATTGCAATTGGCAGATAAATGATTTCAGTGTTTACCGTTCGCGTACATCCAACACGGCCGTGAACGTGAATGTGGGCGCGTGTACATCGTGCGACATCCGTTATGAGAATCAGAATCCGGTTTCTCCTTCGGGCAAAATCAATTCCATCGCCGTCGATTCCGCAAAAAATATTTCAGCGATTGCCACACAAAACATCAATGTTGATTTTACGGATCCTTCACCACTGGGTTTTGTCAATGACGGAACAGGAAATGATATCGACACCACTTACGATGGAACACAATTGCAGGCGAATTGGGCAACTGCAAATGATGTGAATTCAGGAATAACAAATTATTATTACGCGATGGGAACCACACCGGGAGCGAGTGATGTGGTCTCGTGGACGAACAATGCGAATGTCATTTCCGTTGCGGCGACAAGTTTGTCGTTGGTGCATCTGCAGGATTATTATGTGAGTGTGCAAGCGGAAAATACGGCACAAATGAAATCGCCGACAGTAACTTCGGATGGGCAATTGTATTTTGATTTGACGACAGCCACTCCACAGCAAACTTTGGATTCGAAATCCGGCTTTTCGATTTACCCGAATCCCTCGAATGGAACATTCACCTTGAATTCCAGAATCACCAACGGGGAAATTCTAATTTACAATTCGCTTGGCGAAACGGTTTTTTCCTCGATGGCCAATTCCCAAACATCCGTTATCGATCTTTCCGATCGCGCAAATGGAATCTACTTTGTTACACTGAAAACCGACAAGGAATCGTTCACGCAAAAGATCATCGTCAATCATTGATGATGATATTCGATCGCATTTTCTGAAAACAGGAAATCTTATTCCTTCACGATTTTCCCCGTCGTCCTGTTTCCTTCTTTGTCCGTTATTGAAATAAAATAACAGCCGCTTGGCATTGCACTGAGATCGATTTGATGGGATTCATCTTTCATCAGTTCCCAAAAAACCAATTGCCCGGTTGCATTGTACAGCGAAACCGAATAATCACCCGCCAGTTTAAATTGCAGATTGATTATTCCATTCGAGGGATTCGGGTAAACTGCAAAACCATTTTCTGCATCGATTTCGTTTATTCCATTCAGCGCCCCGGGATACATTCTGCCCACGAAAATCGTACCCGCATTATCCGCATTGACATTGATCGTTCCAAAATTCACCGTGTTCCTCACTGTGCCGGTCATACAAATCGCACCGTCATTCTTGTCAATGGCTATTCCGTTTCCGGCATCATTCCCGTTTGCATTTCCAAGACCGATTGCCGTATAACAATTTCCACTCATGCTGAATTTTGCCATGAAAATATTCACATCGCTTGCCGCGGGCAATGCAGATGTACCGATCGTAAGCGCACCCTGGTAACTTCCGATCACGTATGGCTCTCCGGCAGCATCCAGACTCAAGCTGTTGCAAACATCAACCCCATTGTCGCCATATTGCTGCAACCATTGCCTTGTTCCGCTGCTGTTGTATTTCAACACAACCAAGCCCTGGTGATAGGAAAACCCCACCACCGAATCCAATAGGCTGCCTGCCACATAAACATTTCCGGCATAGTCAACATCAATCCCGTTTCCACAATCAAAATTATTCCCGGTGGTGGAAGCCAGCACTGAATTCCCTTCCACTTTCAACCATTGCACAATTCCATTCGCATCCATCTTTGCGGTATACATGTCATCGCCTCCCACATTCGGATAGGTACTTGAACCGAAAGTTATTCCATTGCTGATTTTTCCCGTGGCATAAATATTCCCGGCAGCATCACATTTCATGGCGTTGGTTGTGCAAATGGAACTGGAAACACCCGCTTTCGCCCAAATGACATTTCCGGTTGGAGAATATTTCACGAAAAACAAATTGGAAGAACCGCCGTTCAAAACAGTGCTGGAAAAATCAATTGTCCCATTGAAAAAACCACTTACGATTGCATTACCGGAAGCATCGGTGGCAACGGACGCCGATTTTGAATACGAGCAGGCACCACTGCGCGCCCACAAAAAATTTCCATTCGCATCATATTTTGCAAGGAATGAATTTGTTGCTGAAGAACTTGAAATCGCCAATGAATCCGTTGCCGTAAAATGGATGGCGTACATCGCATAAGTGCCGGTGACATAAATATTATTGGACGCATCGACTGCAACCGCATAACCCCAATCCTGATCGGCCCCACCGATTCCATGTATCCATAATAAATTTCCGGTTGAATCATATTTCGCAATGAAAACATCTTCCAATCCATACGTATTTACAGTTGTTGTTCCGAAAGTTCCCACATCAACATGCATTCCCGTTGCTATCACATTGTGGTTATTGTCAACGGCAACTCCCAAACCATAATCGATGTAAGATGCATTGCCACCGGTATTCACCCAGGAAAAAGATTGTGCAGGCGAAACGTTGACGAAAAAAATAATTGGAAGGACGAGCAGGTAAAGATTTTTCATGTTGCTTTTGATTTGGGGTTTGATTGGTTTTTATGATGCAGAAATATAGTCGGTTTTCAATAAATTCGTTTGGATGTTTTTCAGTTGAAAAGAAAAATCAAATGATGTGAAAGCCAATCCGCAATGAAATTTCCAGTCCCGACAAACGGTAAGGCGTTTTGGAAACGGTTTCCCCATTGTATTTCTCAACGAATCCGGATTGTCCCGGCTGAATTACATTTTTGTACGGATACCAAAACCAAGTGTAAGGTTCCACCCAACCCGTATTGTTTTTTTTGTAAAGCAAACGGATTCCGCCTTTTTCAAGAACGGGAAAAAACGGTGAGAGGCTCAATGCAAAATCGATTTTGTTTTTTGAAGTCCCGAATCCCAAAGTGAGTGACGGAATGAATGCAACAATATTTTCCTCGTAAAACACACCCACCTCCCGCACTTTGGAATTCGAATTCGCCTTGGTTATGGTGTAGCCCATTACAAAAAGTGTCGTATCCCTCACCGGCAATTCGCCGAGTTGCCAAATCGGTTTATAAAAATCGAATCCTGCTTCGGCACGGATGAAAACGGAAGAAACCCAATCGGGAATATTTTTCTTTATCCCGGCAAGCAAAGTGACCGTATTGGATTTTTCGTAATAATTCTTTTTCCATTCGTAGCCCAACGAAATGTGCTCATTGCTGATTCTCCTTTTTTGCGGAAGACGGAAATCGGCGCGGATAAAAAAATTCCTGTTGCTTATTTCCCCACCGAGAATCGGAAAAGTGAAATCGTTTTTCCCGGGCAATCCTTTTTTTGAAAAACTGAATGTTTCCGGAATCTGTCCGCCGCTCGAAGTGTCCAACCGCGAATAGGGAAATGACAATTCCAACAATCCGGGCTGCGGTCGGTATTCGAGAAATGATGTTCCGCAATAAATCTGACAATAAATTATCCTTTCCGGCGCGCGGTAATTGATTGTTTGTCCGAACGAGAAAAACGAAAGGGCAAAAAGCAAAATTGCGGTGAGCGACAATTTCATCTCTCGAAATTACGCCTATTCATCCATTGCAAAAAAATCTTTTCGAGTGCTGTATCGTTTTTGAAATCCACAGTTATACAATCAGAAAGTCAGGAAAGCCGGCAAACTTCACTTGAATTTCATTGGAACACAAAACGGATTTTTCGAATTACACCGGAACAAATAAAAACTTTTCGTCATGAAACGAACTCAACTATTCATTGTCACGCTCCTGTTTCCCCTGTTGATTTTTGCGGGAAATGGTTTACGCGAAGCGGATCATGCATTCGCTTCACAGCAATATTCGAATGCCCTGCAACTTTACGATCGTGCACAATCCTCCTCGACAATTTCCAAATCCGATTTGGCACGTGCCATTTTTCAGGAAGGGGAATGCCAAAGAATGTTGTCACATTGGAGTGATGCTGAAAAGGATTTTAACCGATCCATCAAGGCAAAATATCCGGATGACATACAATACTTGCGTCTTGCACAAGTGCAGCAGATGCAAGGAAAATATTCGGACGCGATCAGGAATTTCGTTGAATACCAAAACCGTGTCCCTTCCGATCCTGCCGCTGCCATTGGCATACAAGCCTGCAACGATGCGCTTGCATGGATGAATGAGCCCGATAACCGTTGGAAAATCCACAATGAGGATCAGATCAATTCGAAGACAAATGATTTTTGTCCGACCTGGTCCGACAGAAAACATTTGTCGATTGTTTTTTCCTCGAAGCGTCCGGGACAAACGGGAAGTGGCGTTGATCCGATTTCAGGCGGCATGTACAGTGATTTGTTCGAGGCGAAAATCAGCAACAATGGAAAGTGGAGCATTCCGTCAACCGTTCAGGGAAGTGTCAATCTTCCGGAGTCAAACGATGGGGCGAGTTGCATTACAAAAAACGGTTCGCATATTTTCTTCACCCGTTGCGACCAGAAAAAAAATCATCTGATCACGTGCAAGATTTTTTATTCCGAGAAACAGGGCAACAGCTGGAATGTGCCGACGATGATTGATTTCGGTTTGGATGAAGCGACGCTTGACAGTTTTAATTTCCGCCATCCGGCAGTGAGTCTCAATGAGGATGTGATGGTTTTCTCTTCCGACATGCGTGGAACAACAGGCGGCGAACATTCCGATTTGTGGATTTCCACTTTCGATAAAAAAACAAAAACGTGGGGAAAACCGGTGAACATGGGAAATCAAATCAACACAAATGAACGCGAAGGGTTTCCATACATCAGTGATGACGGCACACTTTATTTTTCTTCGGACGGACATGGAGGAATGGGTGGACTTGATCTTTTCAAGGCGCCAAGAACTTCAGCCACCGAATGGAAATGGGGAGCGCCGGTTAACATGAAAGTTCCCTTCAATTCACCGGCCGATGATTTCGGGATTGTGTTCGACGGAAAAAAGAAAAAAGGATATCTCACTTCCAATCGCGACGGCACAAAAGGTGCGGATGACATTTGGAGTTTTTATTATGAGCCATGCATTTCCATATTGAGTGGGATTGTAAAGGACACGGTGAATGGTGGAATTCCGGTGAACGATGCGCTTGTCGTTGTGAATTATGAAGACGGTACACAGGAATCGCAACGCACCGGCCCGAGTGGGAATTACAGTTTCAACATTGGAGAGAATGAAACTTTCATGGTAACGGTAAAAGTCGACAGCCTTACCGAAAGTGCAAAAGCGAAACAATATTTCAATCCGGATGCAAAACAGAATGGAAAATTTACAACTGTTGGACTGATCGATTGTGAGCCGAATAAAAAGGATTTTATCGTGAAGCCGATTCCAAATGTTGACATTTCATTTCCTGCCGTGCTGTATGATTTCAATTTGGCAACACTCCGTCCCGAATCAAAAGATTCACTGGATTATCTCTACCAGATTTTAATTGACAATCCGAATCTTGTCATTGAATTGGATGCACACACGGACAGTCGCGGAAGCGCAGATCACAATCGCGATCTCTCGCAACGACGTGCACAAGCCTGTGTGGATTATCTGGTGAATGAAAAGGGAATTTCAAAAGACCGTCTTGTTGCAAAAGGATTCGGTGAAGATCGTCCACTCAAATTGGCAAATGGAATTGTGTTGACGGAAAAATACATAAACAGTCAGCCTGAAAAAGAACGTGAAGCGTTGCATCAATTGAATCGCCGCACGACATTCCGTGTCATAAGTACAAATTACATTGACCCGAAAGCGCCGGCACATGGCCCGACAGCGCCGATAAAAGTGAGAAAAGGCTATTATGATGACAGCGGTGATGAAATTTCCGATGACGGTACCGATTCAGCCCCGGTTCAAGGAACTCCAGCTCCAAAACAACCGGCACCACACCTAAAATAAATTAAACATATTGATTATCAATTAATTAATAGGGATACAGCCCGTTTTTTACCGGATAGGCTGTATCCTTTTAAAGATTTCAGGTTATAGGCGATGAAGCCGTATTATGTGACCATGGCATCAAAATTCTTATCGATATTTCGTCGCTTTAAGGATTTAATTATCTTAGCGGTCACGTCAAAATTGAAACACAAACCAATAAACTATGAAACTGATAAAGGTACTTTCTGCTGTTGTAGTTTTCCTTCTCGCATTTTCTGTGAGTGGACACGCTCAGAAGAACTACATCCGCGACGCCGACAAGGCTTTTGATTCGCAGCAGTACTATAATGCCAGCGATCTCTATAAAAAGGGAATGGCAAAAATCAAGAACAAACAGGAAAAAGCCCGCATCACTTACCAGATCGCAGAGTGCTATCGCATGATGAATGATTGGAAGCAGGCTGAAAGTTGGTATGGAAAAGCCATCAAGGCAAAACATAACAATGATAAAATGTACCTGTATTATGCAGAGGCCAAGAAAATCAACATGAAATATGATGAGGCCATCACTGCATTCCAGGATTATCAAAAGCTTGTCCCTTCCGATCCTGCAGGTGAAAATGGAATCAAATCCAGTGAACTTGCTCAGAAATGGAAAGACAATCCAACACGTTATGTGGTGGAAAATATGGCACAGATCAATTCGAAAGACTATGATTTTTCGCCAACATTTTCAACCAAAAAACACACTTCGCTTATTTTCACTTCCAAACGCGAAGGACAAACCGGAAGCAAAATTGACCCTATCTCAGGAACAATGTATTCCGACCTTTTCGAAACAACCGTTGACAAAAACGGAAAATGGTCAACACCTGCAACAATCCAGGGAAGTGTAAATACTGCTCTCGGTAACGAAGGCGCTTCTTGCGTAAATAAAAAAGGCGACAAGATTTATTTCACACGTTGCGATCAGCAAAAGAAAAAATGGATCACCTGCAAAATTTATGTTTCCGCTAAAAAAGGAAATTCGTGGGATGTTCCAACTGAAATCGATTTCGGTTTGGATGCAGCAATGTTGGACAGTTTCAATTTCCGTCACCCAACAGTTTCCGCTGATGAACAAGTAATGGTTTTCTGTTCCGACATGACCGGATCGATGGGTGGACAACACTCTGATTTGTGGATGTCGACTTATGACAAGAAAACAAAGACATGGGGAAAACCGGTGAACATGGGACCGACAATCAATACCGTAGGTCGCGAATGTTTCCCTTATATTTCCGATGCAGGAGATTTGTATTTCTCTTCAGATGGACAACTCGGAATGGGCGGGCTTGATATTTTCAAGGCTCCCTTGACAGATGCAAAAGCTTGGAAATGGGGAACACCTGAAAATTTGAAATATCCCATGAATTCCCCTGGCGATGATTTCGGAATTGTGTTTGACGGCAAAAAGGAAAAAGGCTATCTCACCTCGAATCGCGAAGGAACAAAAGGTGCCGATGACATTTGGTCATTCTATCTTCCACCATTGGTTTTCCATTTGGCAGGAACGATTACCGACTGCAAATATGGTCCTAGTGTTGATGTACAAGATGCAACTGTGCGTATGGTTGGATCAGATGGTTCCGCACTCGAAGTGAAAACAGATCCAACCGGAAAATACAAGTTCGACCTTCTCCCTGAAGTTTCTTATGTCGTTACGGTTTTCTCCGATGGAAAAGCACACAGCACAAAAGCTGAAGGTTATTTGAACTTGCCTGACAAGGACAAAGGAAAACTCACTACTGTGGGCGAAATGCAATCGAAAGATTTCACTCTTGACTTCTGTCTTGTTCCTGCTGAATCTGAAATCCGTTTCCCGGCTGTGCTGTATGACCTAAACAAATCAACACTTCGTCCGGAGTCAAAAGACTCATTGAACTTCCTTTACCAGACATTGATTGATAACCCAACGATTATTGTTGAGATCAGTTCCCATACCGATCCACGTGCCAGTGATGCTTACAACAATAAACTTTCTCAGGCACGCGCCCAAGCTTGTGTGGATTATCTGGTAAATGAAAAACACATTCCTGCCGCTCGTCTCGTTGCGAAAGGTTACGGAAAGACACGCCCATTGCGTATGGCTGATGGAAGTGTTCTTAATGACAAATACATTAAAACGAAAAAAACCAAAGAAGAGCAAGAGGCACTTTATCAACTTGATCGTCGTACGGTTTTCAAGGTTCTCAGTTGGGATTATGTAGATCCAAACGCACCAAAAGATCAGACTCAACGCAAGATTGTTCACCCTAAAGTGAATGCAGGTGCATTCGATGACAGTGGTGATACAACCGGAGCTGACGTTCCCGATTCTCCGGTAGATGGCGGTGGAACCCCTGCTCCCGCTCCAACGGGCACAACCCCTGCGGGCGGTGGCACAACAACAACTGCTCCAGCACCGGCTCCGGCACCGGCTCAAAATGCGACCAAGCCAGCCAGCACAACAACAAAACCTGCTGACAAACCAAAACCGCATTACAACTAATTCAAATGAATTAACTTTGAAGCGCCCTGATGAAAATCGGGGCGCTTCTTTTTTTAATTATGACCGACCTCAAATACAATCAACGTGGTGTTTCGGCTTCGAAGGAAGATGTACACAACGCAATAAAAAATCTCGACAAAGGCGTTTTTCCCAATGCTTTCTGCAAAATAATTCCTGATTATTTAAGTGGTGATGAGAATTATTGTCTCGTCATGCATGCGGATGGTGCGGGAACAAAATCTGCATTGGCATACCTGTATTGGAAAGAGACAGGTGACATGAATGTGTGGAAGGGAATTGCACAAGATGCGATCGTAATGAATACGGATGATTTGCTTTGTGTAGGTGCAACTGACAATATTTTATTGTCATCCACCATCGGCAGAAATAAAAACCTGATTCCGGGAGAAATCATTTCTGCACTCATCAATGGAACGGAAGAGGTACTGCAGAATTTGCGTGATCTCGGAGTGGGAATAAATTCCACTGGAGGCGAAACGGCTGATGTGGGCGATTTGGTTCGAACAATAATCGTTGATTCTACCGTTGTAGCGAGAATGAAGCGCAGCGACGTGATTGCAAATGATCAAATCCAACAGGATGATGTGATCGTTGGACTTTCTTCTTGCGGACAGGCAACGTATGAAAAAGAATACAACGGTGGAATGGGCAGCAACGGATTGACTTCCGCACGCCATGATGTTTTTGAAAATTCACTCGCGAAAAAATATCCGGAAAGTTTTGATCCGCAAATTCCCGAAAAACTGATTTACAGTGGGCAATTGAAGTTGACGGATGAAATTGAAATCGGAAACGGGGAAAAAATGACTGCCGGCAAATTGGTATTGTCGCCTACCCGCACTTATGCGCCTGTCATTGCAAAAATTCTCGCTAAACACAGAAAAGAAATTCACGGATTGGTGCATTGCAGCGGTGGTGCACAAACAAAAGTGCTGCACTTTGTAAAGAATGTCCATGTCATCAAGGATAATTTATTCCCGGTACCTCCACTTTTCAAGATGATTCACGAACAGAGCAAAACCCCTTGGGCGGAAATGTATAAAGTGTTCAACATGGGACATCGGATGGAAATCTATGTTTCGGAAAACATCGCACAAAGCATCATTAGCATTTCGAAATCATTCAATATCGATGCACAGATTATCGGAAGGGTGGAAAATGCGGAAGGTAAAAAATTGACGATCCGTTCTGAATTCGGAGAGTTCTCCTATTAGCTATTTCATCAGGATTTGATTCGGGATTATTCGATCGGAAAATTTTTCCATTTTATTTTTTTCCAAATATCCATCTGGATCATCAAACGAAACACTTCAAACTAAACACTATTTTTGCACCCATGTTAGACAAATTGGCAGCGATAGAAAAAAGAAGAGAGGAAGTTGAACAAAAACTTTCAGATCCGGCTTCCATGTCGGATATGAAACTGTTTGCAAAACTGAACAAGGAATACAAGGATCTTGAAGTGATTGTTGTGGCCTATCACGAATACAGATCATTGTTGGAAAATATCGCTTCGGCAAAAAAAATATTGGCCACGGAAAAAGATCAGGATTTCCTCAATATGGCGAAAACGGAATTGGCCGAACTCGAACCGACAGTTGCGCCACTAGAAGAAAAAATCCGGAACATGCTTGTGCCGAAAGATCCTGAAGACGAAAAAAATGCGGTGCTTGAAATTCGCGGTGGAACAGGTGGTGATGAAGCTGCAATTTTTGCTGGCGACCTTTTCAGGATGTATACGCGTTATTGCGAAATGAAAAACCTGAAATTGGAAATCATCGATTACAGCGAAGGAACGATGGGTGGTTACAAGGAAATCCTAGCGGAAGTAACCGGTCCGGGAGCGTATGGGATTTTGAAATATGAATCGGGCGTGCATCGTGTGCAACGTGTGCCCGACACGGAAACGCAAGGGCGCGTGCATACTTCGGCGGCAACTGTTGTAGTCATGCCCGAAGCGGAAGAAGTGGATGTGGTGATCAATCCAGCCGACATTGAAATCCAGACTGCGCGTTCAGGCGGTGCAGGCGGACAGAATGTAAATAAAGTGGAAACGAAAGTGATGCTCACCCACAAGCCCACCGGAATTGTCATCACCTGTCAGGTTGAGCGTTCCCAGTTGGGAAACCGGGAACGTGCGATGAATATGTTGCGCACTAAGTTGTACGAAATGGAATTGCAGAAAAAAAATGCGAAATCCGCTTCCATGCGAAAGACGATTGTTTCCACCGGCGACCGCTCGGCGAAAATCCGCACGTATAATTTCCCCCAAAGCAGGGTCACCGACCATCGCATTGGATTTTCACAGCACAATCTCCCCGCTTTCATGAATGGCGATATCCAGGATATGCTGGATGCCCTGCAACTCGCAGAGAATGCAGAACGCCTCAAGGAAGGAGCCGTATAAATAATTTTTTATTCTTGGAAATCAGCGCATTGCAAAATAAATTAAACAAATGTTTGATTTTTAAACAAACGTTTGATTAATTTTGACCCGTGAAAGAAATCAAGAACATCGATTCATCGGACAAACGGGATTTCCTTTTGGAAACTTCCGGATTGCTTTTTGCCGAAAATGGCTTCGATGGAACATCGGTGAGGATGATTGCGGAAAAGGCGGGAATGAATGTTGCCATGATTTCCTATTATTTCGGATCGAAAGAGAAATTATTCGAGGAACTGATCAGCACAAAAATAAATTACATGAGGGAACACCTTTCCTCTCTCATGAAAGACCAGCAAATCGACCCATGGAAAAAAATTGAAATGGTGATTGAAGGTTATTCCGACCGGATCATCAAAACGGGTGGCGCTTTTCACCGGTTGATGATGCGTGAAATTTCTCTCGGGCAACGCACCTACATTTCAAAAATGATCGAGGAGAAAGTGATGTTCAACATGAAAGCCGTCCACACAATCGTTCAGGAAGGCATTCGCAAAAGATTATTCCACAGCAATGTCGATTTCCCGATGTTGATGAGTACGATGATCGGAACCATTACCCAAACCATTTCTTCCGACAGCATGTTCTGCAGTTTCATTGAAATGGAAGGAAAAAAGAAAACGCCGAAAATCAATGTCGATGAACAATGTGCACGTGTGAAAAAACACCTGAAAAAGGTTTTCGCACGTTACCTGCTCATTCACCCGGAAAAATACAATTATTGAAAATTATTTTACCCGCTTGAAAATGAAAAATAAATTTCCGCTTTATCTCTTTGCGATTTTCACACTGCAAAATGGATTTTCGCAAACGCCTTCAGCCCCGAAAAATTCCGCAGCACAAACACAAACGCTCAATGGCCCATTGACCATTACACAAGCCGTTCAGTTGGGTATGACAAACAGCAAGCTGTTGAAATTGGATACGATAAAATACAACCAGACGACAACGAAACAACTTCAGGTCAATGATGCAGCACTTCCAAATGTTTTTGTGAACGGGGGCTACACACGACTGAGCAACATCACTCCCGTTACCTTTCAGTTCCCAAACGATCCGAATCCGGTTGTGTTGTTGCCGAATATCCCCAATGCCTATTCCGCTTCGGTAGGCGTACGCGAAGGGATTTTTTCCGGATGGAAATTGAAATACTCCGAGGAATCTTACGACTACCTCACGAAAGCATCCCAACTGGATGTTGCAAAGGACCAATCGGAAGTGCAGTTGAACATCATGTCGGCTTACGTCAGTTTCGTGAAATTGAAATTGTCGCAGCAAATCGTGGATCAGGAAATCGTTGCGGCGAAAAAGTTGGTGGAGGAATTGCAAACGCAACGCGACAAGGGAGTCGTAACCGACAACGATGTATTGAAAGCGCAACTGTATGAGTCAAATATGGAACTGACAAAAAGCGATGTGGACAATACGATTGCCGTTGCACAATATAATCTCTGCATCATGCTCGGGCTTGCAGCGGGAACGACCATTGAAACGGATACCACCGGCATGTTTGCAACGATTGCACTTGCAGCGGAGTCGGCTTACGAAAATGATGCACTCGCCAACAGGAGCGAAAAAAAGGCAACCGATTTGCGCTTGCAGGCTTCACAGGCGAATGTAAAAGTTGCACAGTCCGTTTATTATCCCACTGTAAATCTTGGTGCCGACTATCTCGATGCGCGTCCCAATCAACGTATTTTTCCATTGACAGATGAATTCCGCTCAACGTGGGATGTCGGTGTTACGGTTTCCTGGAATCTCACTTCGCTTTATACGGGACGGCATGGCGTGGAAGATGCACAACAGCAAGTTGCCGAAACACAAATGCAATCGGCGATGCTGGATGACAATATCAAGATGGAAATTTTCCAGAATTATTCCTATTGCCTGACAGCGATAAATAAAATCCCGTTGCTTGAACTTGCCGTGCAACAGGCGGAAGAAAACAGCAAAACAACAAAAGCGCGTTTCGACCAGCAAAGTGCCTTGATGAGTGAAGTGCTTGAAGCCGACGCTTCGCTCTTGCAGGCGCGCGTGAATCTTGTGCTGCAACGTGCAGATGCAAAACTTTCGTTTTACAAATTGCAACAATCGGCAGGAGACCTCAAATAAAAAATATTTTTTACCACAAATAAATTTATGGAACAGAATCAAGAAACAACGGATGCAGCTGCACCGAAAAAAAAGAAAATAGTTGCCCCAATTATCCTTTCGATTGTGGTGATCGCGGGTATCATCTATGCCATACGCACATACTCATTCAACCGTCACCACGAAACAACAGATGATGCACAGATTGATGGAAACATTTCACCTGTGCTTCCGAGGATTTCAGGTTATGTAAATGACATTCGGTTTGAAGACAATACGCCCGTTCACAAAGGCGATACCTTGATCATTCTGGATGACCGTGACTTGCGGATAAAAGTCTTGCAGGCGCAAGCGGCACTCGATAATGCAAAAGCGAATGTGGATGTGGTGAAAGCCAATACGGGTTCTGCGGAAGCGACCGTGATGACTGCAAAATCAAGTATTGATTTGGCCAATGTGAATGTGCAAAAAACAAAAGAGGATTATGACCGTTGTGATGCGTTGGTGAAACAGCACGCAGCGACACAGGCGCAATTGGATGCGGCAAGGGCTTTGCGTGACGGTGCACTTTCCCAATTGGATGTTGCCAAAAAACAAATGGACGCAACACAAAAACAGAATTCTGCTGCATTGGAACAGATCAAGGTTGCACAATCATTGGTTGCACAACGCCAAGCTGATTTGGATTATGCGAATCTCCAATTGTCGTATTCCTACATCATTGCACCGGTAGATGGAATGGTGTCGAAGAAAAATGTACAGCCGGGACAATTCGTACAGGCAGGCCAAGCGTTGTTTTCCATCGTTGATGAAACCGACATTTGGATTGTTGCGAATTTCAAGGAAACACAAATGGAAAACATGATGCCCGGTCAGAGTGTGGATATCCACATTGATGCATTCGGTGACCTTCCGATTCAGGGCGAGGTGGAAAATTTTTCAGGTGCGACCGGTGCGCGATTTGCGCTGTTGCCTCCCGATAATGCGACCGGAAATTTCGTGAAAGTGGTGCAACGCGTTCCCGTGAAAATAAAATTGAAAGTGGACAAGGACATCGCTTCGAAACTCCGTCCGGGAATGAGTGTTTCCGTGGTGGTGAATACGGACGAGAAACATTGAATAGGAAATGCTGTGCTTCTCAAAAACAAAAACAGGTTGTGATAAAATACAACCATTGGAAATAAAATGGCCAAGGTAGGATTTGCAAAGTGGATAATTGTCATCACCGTGATTCTCGCCTCCCTGCTGGAGTTGATTGACTCTACGGTGGTGAATGTGGCACTGACGCAGATTATGGGAAATCTGGGTGCAACACTTGAGGATGTGGCGTGGGTGGTAACGGCGTATGCGGTTGCCAATGTGATCATTTTGCCAATGACGGGATGGCTTTCGGCAAAATTCGGAAGGAAGAATTATTTCGCCTTTTCAATCATCCTTTTTACCGTCGCTTCCTTTTTCTGCGGACATGCGACAAACATTTGGGAATTGGTTGTGTTCCGTTTCATTCAGGGACTCGGTGGCGGTGCATTGCTTTCCACTTCACAATCCATCCTGTTTGAAACTTTCAAACGTGAAGAACAGGGAATGGCGACAGCGATTTTCGGGGTGGGCGTTGTACTTGGTCCGACACTCGGTCCGACACTGGGCGGATGGATCACCGATAATTTTTCCTGGCCGTGGATTTTTTATGTGAATCTCCCACTCGGTTTGATTGCAACAATCCTGACATTCACTTATATCAAGGATTCCGTTTATCAATTCAAGGCGCCGAAAACGGATTGGATAGGAATACTTTTTCTCGTTGTCGGAATCGGTGCATTGCAAATTGTATTGGAGCGCGGTGCAACCGAAGACTGGTTTGATGCACCTTACATTGCGGGATTGACAGCACTCTCGGTGATTTCAATTGTTTTATTTGTCTGGTGGGAATTACGTGTTGAACATCCGGTTGTGAATCTGAGGATATTGGTGAGTCGGCAATTGGCATTCGGGATGATGTTCACTTTCATTCTCGGGTTCGGCCTGTATGCATCACTTTTCATTTTCCCGATTTTTGTGCAGGGGCTTTTGGGATGGACGGCGCAACAAACGGGATTGCTGCTGATGCCTTCGGGATTGGTTTCGATTTTCATCATGCCGACTGTCGGCGTACTGTTGCGCAAAGGTGTTCCGCCGCAATATCTCGCAACGATCGGCTTCATCATGTTTTTCATTTTCACACATGTACTCAGCGTATCGACGTTGGGTTCGGGATGGAGTGATTTCATGTGGCCGCAATTGTTGCGTGGTGTGGGAATGGGATTCATGTTTGTCCCGATCACGAATTTCGCCTTGTCGGGATTGGCAACAAAAGATCTTGCGCAGGGAACAGGATTGAACAACATGATGCGTCAACTCGGCGGTTCATTCGGAATTGCGGCTGTGGCAACATTCATCAATTCGAGAACCGCATTGCACCGTTCAAATCTATTGGCGAACATCAACATCTACAATACGGGTGCAATGCAGCGCATGAATGCATTCACACAGGGATTTCTGGCGAAAGGTTACGATCAAACCGCGGCAGCGCAAATGGCAAACAAGGCAATGGACGGAGCGGTTGTAAGGCAATCGATGCTGATGGCGTACATGGATAATTTCTGGATCGTGGGGATTTTCTTTTTGTGTTGCATTCCCCTGCTGCTGTTGCAACCCAAACGGAAACCAGTTTCGAAAATCACCGCTGCGGATGCGCATTGAAAAAATTGCCAATTCTTGAAATACAGATTGCCATTGGAAAAAGTTTGTTGCTCATAATCGGCAATTGGTAATTATCTTAGAAGAATGAATCGCACCCAACTTTACGAACAGATTTCAAAAAAGAAAAGTTTTCTTTGCATCGGTTTGGACACGGACATAAAAAAAATTCCAAAACATTTATTGAAAAGCGAGGATCCTGTTTTTGAATTCAACAGGAAAATAATAGAGGCCACTTCCGATTTGTGTGTGGCTTACAAACCGAACCTTGCATTTTACGAAGCGGATGGTGTGAAAGGGTTGCAGAGTCTGGAAAAGACCATGCAAATCATTCCCGAAGAAATTTTCACGATAGCAGATGCAAAACGCGGTGACATTGGAAATACCTCCACGATGTATGCCCGCGCATTTTTCGATCATTACGGTTTTGATTCTGTAACCGTTGCACCCTATATGGGAAGCGATTCCGTAAAACCTTTTCTCGGTTATTATGACAAATGGGTGATTCTTCTTGCATTGACTTCAAATGAAGGTGCATTCGATTTCCAGTTGCAGAAATTGGAAAAGGGCGGAATGTTGTACGAAGAGGTTTTGAAAAAATCGAAAACCTGGGGAACGGCCGACAACATGATGTATGTGGTGGGTGCAACCAAAGCCGAACATCTGGCACAAATACGTAAAACCATTCCCGATCATTTCTTATTGGTTCCGGGGGTCGGTGCGCAAGGTGGATCGCTGGCGGATGTTGCGAAATACGGAATGAACAAACAATGCGGACTTCTGGTGAATGCCTCCCGTTCGATTTTATACGCAAGCGGTGGGGAGGATTTTGCAGAGAAAGCGAGAATGGAAGCGGAGAAAATACAAAATGAGATGGCTGGACTGTTGGGGTGAAAAATTCAAAGTGGTAAAATAACACAACTTCATTTTCAATCGTATTGGCTGGCAAATTCCGACGGGGTTTTGCCGCATTTGTTCTTGAAAAGGCGGGAAAAATAGGAATAGTCACTGTAACCCAGCAATTCCGCAATTTCCGAAACCGTATTTTGCGAATGAATCAGCATGCGTTTGGCTTCCAGCAATACCCGGTCCGTAATCAGGTCGGAGGTGGATTTCCCCAATAACGTTTGTGTGATCCTGTTCAAATGCTTTGTGCTGATGTTCATGCGCGATGCATATTCGGCGGGTGATTTCAATTGCGTGAAATTCGCATTGATCAGCTGTTCGAGCTTTTTCAATTTCATCGAATAGTTGGAGGAACGAGCCACTTTCGGATAATTCCCCTTGAGATAAAGTCGCGACAATTCAATGTAAAGGATATCGGCAAGGCTGCATATTTTCCTGTATTTGAGAAGGTACTCCGAATTGTATTCATTCAGGATATCTGCGAATATTTTTTTTATTTCCAACCCGTCTTTTTTCTTAAGGTAAATGCAGGGCGAATTTTGTGTGGAATAAAAAAAGGGAAAGCTGTCAATTGTATTGTGCGAATAGGGTTGATTGTAGAAATTCTGTGTGTGCAGGAAAATGTATCCGTCAATGTCTTTCGAAAGTTCCCAATGGTGTGTTTGGCCCGGGTTCAACAAAAAAACACTTCCCGGTTTCACCTTGTACGAATTGAAATCTACCTCATGCACACCGGTCCCCCTGGTAAATAAAACAACGAGATAGGAATTGTGCTTGTGCGGCTTGTCGATGTGTTGGTGATGATCCTTGAGATGGATAGGCAACCTGTTCGAATAAAAATCTGCCGTATTTCCAGCGAAAAGGAATTTGCTGATATCCAGAACAGGTAGTGGTTCCATTGTCAAATATAAACCTAATGTCCGATTTGTCCTGTTTTTGGCGAGGATTCTTCAATCGATTCTGGCTTGATTATGATGATATTTGTAATACAAAAATCAAGCAAATGAACAAGATCGTGAGTATCGCAAAAGGCAAATGTCCCTGCTGCAACAGCGGTGACGTTTTTTCCGGCAAGCACACATTGCTTCCCATCCGGTTTCCTGTCATGCGTGAAAAGTGCGAGGTGTGCGGTTTCAAGTTCGAAAAGGAACCGGGGTTCTTTTATGGATCAATGTATGTGAGCTACGGTTTGGGAGTATGGGAAGGAATCATGATTTATCTTTTCCTGAGGCTGTTTCTTGCCGACGCATTCGATTTGAGGATATTGTACATCATCATTGCTTCGCAAATTCTGTTGCGGGTGGTGAATTACCGTCTTTCGCGGTTGATCTGGATGTACATGTTTGCATCAAAAGAACGGAACGACAAAACGGAAGTCGGGAAAGATGATGGAAGTGTTGCCTTGAAAATCCACAATCGGTAGAGTTCAATTGTTCCCATTTTGGGATTGGAACGTTTTCGTGTTGGTCGTCAATCTTGTCATTCAAGTGAGAGCGCCCTCTTCCAATTTGCGAAATTCACATTCCAGGTTTTTTCTCGCAAGCCTTTCATGGCGTTCGAAAAATTCTTCCGTTTTGAAAATCCGTTGCATGTCGAGAAAATGTTTCAATGCTTTCTTTCGGCCGGGATTATAAACCAAATCAGGGTATAGGTTGTATTCTTTCCTGATGTTTTTTGCATAGGCGAGATATGTTTCCCATTCGGAACCGAGAATGGAAAGATCGGCATCGGTAAAAAGATTGATGTCGTTGTCGTTTACATTCTCATGCAATTTGGTTGCAAGGATAAGCCGCTTGCATTTCGCGATCCGTGCTGACGGAAAATTCAACTTTGCCAATTGTTTCGCCGCAAACATTGCACTTTTTTCCTCATTGTCATTTTTGCGTGTATTGTAAATGACGTCGTGATAAAAAACGGCAAGTACAACTGTTTCCCAATCCGAAAACATTTCCTTGAACTCTCCAAGTTGCGCCAATAAGTTTTCAATGTGGGAAAAATTGTGATAGAACCTTTTTTTATCGGAATAATTCTTCATGATTTCCGCGAATGATTTTTGGATCAGCTCATCATCCGAACAGAAGGGCGACAAGATGTCTGTGAATAATTGGGCTGAGGGAAAAGTCATGAGTTGACAAATCTAATGATGTGTGATACTTCCTAATCAATGTGATTTCGGTTGATGCCTAATCCATTTTCAAAAACCACCAAATAAATATAATATATTTTGATACGTTGTAATTACAAACGCTTACAAATGGGTATCCCTTGCACAGTTCATTTTCATTCATTTCATTTGCCTCCTTTTTTGATTTTATACAACACTCGGGCAAATATTTTTCACAGTAGGATTCGATTTTTGAAATTGTATGGCAACAAGACAAATCATCAAACCGGTACACAACCGTTACCGGAAATTACTCAAGGACATCGGCAGTACGATTGAGTCTACCAAAAGCAATGCAGCCATTGCCGTTAATCATGAATTGGTGAAAGCGAACTGGGAAATCGGCAAGCACATTGTTGAATTTGAACAAAGTGGAAAAGAAAAAGCCGATTACGGAAGTGAGTTGCTGAATAAACTTTCACGGGATTTGAAATTCAAATTCGGCAACGGATTCAGCAGGCGAAATGTGCTTGATATGCGCCGGTTTTACTTGGTATTTCCAATTTGGCAGACAGTGTCTGCCAAATTGAGTTGGAGCCATTTCATAGCATTGATTTCGATCAGCGATGTTTCCGCAAGAACGTTTTATGAAAAACAAACCACCTCCGACAATTGGTCGGTACGCGAGTTGCAAAGGCAAATCAACTCATCGCTTTATGAACGGATGGCACTGAGCAAAAATAAAAGGGAAGTGTTTCGTGATTCTCACAAAAGAAAATCCATTCAAAATTCACATCAAGCCGTAAAGGATCCGTACGTTCTCGATTTTCTCGGCATCAAGGGAAAAGGGAAGATTTCGGAAAAAGTCCTTGAACAACGGATCATCGATAATATGCAGGAATTCTTGCTTGAGTTGGGAAAGGGATTTTCTTTTGTTGCAAGGCAGTTCAAGATTTCCATTCGCAATAAGCACTTTTATGTAGATCTTGTTTTCTATCACCGCATCTTAAAGTGTTTCGTTCTGTTTGATCTGAAAACACGTCCGACAAAACATTCCGATATCGGACAGATGAATCTATATCTCAATTATTTCAAGGCAGAAGAGAATATGCCCGACGACAAGGAACCCATCGGAATAATCCTTTCTGCCGATAAAGATGAAATCCTGGTGGAATTTGCAATGGGTGGGTTGACAAATAAAATATTCGTTTCGAAATACCAACTCTATTTACCCCAGAAAAATGAATTGAGAAAACAAATGAAAACCATTATTGTACCTGACAAAGAGCGTGAAATATAACCCAAGCTGATCAGTACCATTCATAGGAAAACAGTGCAGAATTCAAGGCTTATTTTTTAATCAATATGTACGCACCAATAAATGAATATCATGAAAGAGGAATTTCTCCATTACATCTGGAAAACAAGACAATTCAACCATGTCGACCTAAAAACCGTTGACGGACAAGAATTGGAAATCAATTACCAAGGCGATCATAATCACGATGCCGGGCCGGATTTTTTCAACGCAAAAATTTCAATCGGGGAAATGCAATGGTCGGGGAATGTTGAAATACATGTTCATGCCTCCGATTGGCTAAGACACAATCACCAAAAAGATGATGCTTACAACAATGTGATTCTGCATGTGGTTTTGGAATCCGATATTCCACTCAATTCGAATTTGGGAAATCCAATGCCGACTTTGGCATTGGGAAACCGGATAGACAAAAAAATGTACGGGAAATATTTGCTGTTGCAAAACAGCAAGGATGAAATCGCCTGCATCGAACGCATAAAGGAGGTTTCAGGAATAAAAATAACAAGTTGGTTATCCCGTTTGCTTGCCGAAAGGTTCGAAAGGAAAATTTCGGAATTGAAAACCGAACTCGAACAAAATGGGAATGACTGGGAAGAAACTTTTTATCGCCACCTCGCGAGGCAATTCGGGATGAAAGTGAATGCAGAACCGTTCCAGTGGTTGGCTGCAGCCCTACCCTTCAAGATCATTTCCCGGCACCGTGATAACCTATTGCAAACCGAAGCCTTGCTCTTCGGTCAATCCGGATTGTTCCCTGAATTTCCGGAAGACATTTATACACAGTCACTCATGCGTGAGTATGCACATTTGCGAATAAAATACAAATTGAATCCGATGCCCGCACACCAATGGAAACTCATGCGGTTGCGTCCGAATAATTTTCCAACATTGCGCATCGCCCAACTCGCTGGACTGTTTTTCCGTCAACCCCAACTTTTCAGGAAATGCATTGAAACAGCTGAAATTCACGAATTGAAAAACCTGCTCAGTGCTTCCGCTTCGGTCTATTGGAATGATCATTATCGCTTCGGGAAAATTTCCCCTGCAAGTGAAAAAAACCTTGGCGTACAAAGTGTCGATACCATCCTGATCAATACAATTGCACCTTTCAAGTTTCTATATGGAAGAATCAAGGGAGAGGAGATGCTCGAGCGGGAAGCCATTTCGCTATTGGAAAAAATCACGGCAGAATCCAACCGTATCACCCGCCAATGGAAAAATGCCGGAATAGGATCAATCTCTTCCGCCGATTCACAATCGCTGATTGAATTGATGAAGAACTATTGCGAAAAAAAAAGATGCCTGTCCTGCCATATCGGGAATTATCTATTGGAGGAGAATCCGGATCGCAACCGCAGCCTCGGAAATTTTCTTTAAGAAGTTTTAACCGCAAGTATTCGATTGATGTGCTTCTTTTTAATAAATTAGCAGTAAGCAAAATCACATGACAGGAATAAATTTCATTGACCGTATCGTAACCTGGTTCGAGCAACGTGCATTCGGCGTATGCAGTTGGTGGGGAAGAAAACTTGGAATCCGTCCGACCAGAATCAGGATGTATTTTATTTATCTCTCTTTTTTCACTGTAGGTTCACCCGTAATCATGTATTTCATCATGGCATTCATTCTTGAACACAAGGATTATTTCAAGCCGAAACGCTATCGTCGCGCACGGATTTGGGATTTGTAAAACATAATTTTCGACCTCCTCCCTCACTTTACCGGATTCATTTATTGCAGGATGTCAGTATTTCTGGCACTTCTCACCCTGCCCTTTTCAACAATTCGCGGACTTTTCAACATTTGACAGGAGATATTCACATCCCCTTTTTTTTCCGCTTTGCATGCATTTTCTTTGGTTTCCTGATAAAAAAGCCATGAAAAAAATCCTCTCCCTCATTGTACTTTTTTCCGCCGGAACTTTCGCTTCGCTTCACGCGGAGTTGGTTTGGAAAAGCGGCTATGTCATTCTCACTACCGGTGATTCTGTAAAAGGTGACATTCATGTGAACACAAAAAAGGAATTGGACTTGTTTTCAAAGGTTTCCCTCAAGTCGGCTACGGCAACAAAAACATACCACCCTGAACAGGTGAAAGAATATGGTTTTGAAACCGAACATTTTGTGGCGCGAAAGGTCGATGGTGAAATGCAATTCCTGAAAGTGATTTCTTCCGGCCGAATCAATCTGTATGAATTGCAATATGAAGAGCAGCGCGGCAGTGATATTGTTGTTGATTCGGATTATTACATCGAAAAGAATGATGGCGGCACTGCCGAACCTGAAAAGATAAAGTCGAACAAATTCAAGAAAACGGTTTCCGAAATGATGTCTGACAATTCGGATCTCGTTGCGCGTGTACAGGGCGACGACAAAAAATATGAAATCGCCGATATGCAATCGGTGGTGGATGAATACAATTCCTGGTACCAAAAACAAAACGGGACTTACCAAGGTTCGCGTTAAGATTTTCCTTTAGTAGTAGTAGTTTCCGCCGACGGCCCGAGAGAAATAATTCTTTCGGGCCGTTTGGTTTTCTCCTTGCAGACAAGCACTGTGAAAAAATAAAACTTACTTCCCTGTTCGCCTCCGGTAGCTTGTCGCTTTATATTAACTTCGTTTTCCATTAATTTTTTCCTGCACAGAACACTTCCTACAATGAAAAAAAGACTTTTCCTCATCGACGCTTATGCACTTATCTACAGGGCCTATTTTGCATTCAGCAATAACCATAGAATCAATTCAAAGGGACTCAATACTTCTGCGATTTTCGGTTTCACCAATTCATTATTGGAAATCCTGAAAAAGGAAAAGCCAACTCACCTCGCTGTTGTGTTCGACACTTCCGTTCCCACGCATCGCCACATTGAATACAAGGAATACAAGGCACACCGCGAAGAGATGCCGGATGATTTGCGCAAGGCAATACCCTACATCTATAAATTGCTGGAGGCGTTGAATATTCCCGCTATCGAATCGGATGGATTGGAAGCCGATGATGTGATCGGTTCACTCGCAAAATTGGCGGAGAAACATGGATTTACAACTTACATGATGACCCCCGACAAGGATTTCGGACAATTGGTTTCGGAAAATATTTTCATGTACAAACCCGCACGCCTTGGCAATAGTCACGA
>CAYMZV010000021.1:0-27113 GCA_964394965.1 uncultured Chryseobacterium sp. | reverse complement strand
TTGTTATGGGCACTTTGGGACATTTTTACATTGGCCAATTTTATCATCTGTCTCATTCTGGCATTTGTTGAACATTTCTTTTTCGAATATTTCAGGAAGCGCCTGTGAAATTAATTTTTGAATCTGTATTCGGATAAAGTATAAGTTTATGAGTGAAAATTGATTTTTTAAAATGGAAAACAACACCTTGAAGAAATTATCTTTTGCCGGATTTCTCATTTCCATTGGAATTGTTTTCGGTGATATCGGAACGTCGCCGCTTTATACCTATACGGCGATTATCGGTGAAAGAAATGTTACCGAGTTGCTTGCGCTTGGAGGTGTCTCGTGCATTTTCTGGACCTTGTTTTTCCAGACAACCGTGAAATATGTTTTCATTACGTTGCGCGCCGACAATAACGGTGAAGGTGGGATATTTTCACTTTACACATTGATCAGGCGTTACAAAAAGTGGTTGTTGATTCCCGCACTCGCCGGTGGAAGTTTCCTGTTGGCCGATAGTGTTATAACACCACCCATTTCCGTTTCGTCGGCCATTGAAGGATTGAAACCTTCTTTTCCCAACCTGCCTGTCATTCAAATCGTATTGGCAATTCTCGTTTTGCTTTTCCTCATCCAAAGGGCGGGAACTTCCGCAATAGGAAAACTTTTTGGTCCGGTGATGATGATTTGGTTTACGATGATCGGTGTGATTGGAATTTTTTCCGTAGCGGGTTGTCCTTCCGTTTTCAAGGCATTGAATCCTTATTACGGATATCGGCTCCTGACGGAATATCCGGGAGGGTTTTGGTTATTGGGTGGAGTTTTTCTTTGCACAACCGGAGCCGAGGCCTTGTATTCCGATTTGGGACATTGCGGAAGAAAAAATATCCAGATCAGTTGGCTTTATGTAAAAATATGTTTGGTGCTTTGTTATTTCGGACAGGCGGCCTGGTTGTTGAATCATCAGGGAAAGCCATTGGGTGAATTGAATCCATTTTTCGGATTGGTGCCAACTTGGTTTTTATTTCCTTGCATTGCCATTGCAACATTGGCAACCATCATTGCCAGTCAGGCGCTCATCAGTGGATCATTTACACTTGTGGCGGAAGCGATACGGCTTAATTTATGGCCGAAGTTGCGGGTGATATTCCCTTCCAATGTCAAAGGGCAAATTTATATTCCCACCATCAATTGGATCTTGATGATTGCCTGTTGCGGGGTAACACTTTATTTCAAGGAATCAAAAAAAATGGAAGCCGCTTTCGGTTTGTCCGTTACCTTGACCATGTTGATGACAACGGTATTGCTGAGTTTTTATTTATTTGTAAAAAAGATTCCAAAAATCTGGATCATGCTGCTCCTGCTTGTTTTTCTCACCATCGAGTTGTCGTTTCTTGTTGCCAACCTCAGCAAATTCTATGCGGGTGGATGGATTACCTTGCTGTTGGGTGTTTGCATTTTCACCATCATGTACGTCTGGCATCGTGGAAGTGAAATAAAAAGCAAGCTGCAGAATTTCACGGAACTCAAACCGTATGTTCCCATTTTGAAAGAGTTGTCAAATGATACAACTGTTCCGAAATATGCAACCAATTTGGTTTATCTCACATCTTCCGGCAGTTCGGAAAAAATCGAGGAACGGATCATCCATTCCATTCTATACAAGCAACCGAAACGCGCCGACATCTACTGGTTTGTTCATGTTCAAGTGATGGATGTTCCACATCACATGTCGTATAAGGTTGAAATCATCGAGCCGGAGGAAGTGGTGTGGATCACTTTCAAGTTGGGTTTCCGGGTTGAGCCGAGAATCAATTTGCTGTTCAGGAAAGTGGTGGAGGAAATGGTGCAGAACAGGGAAGTGAATATCCAAAGCCGTTATGCATCACTCGAAAAACACAACATCACCGGCGATTTCCGATTTGTCGTTTTGCAACGTTTCTTGAGTTTTGAAAATGAATTGTCATTGAAGGACGGTTTGATGTTGAATACCTATTTCCTCTTGAAAAAAATAAGTTTGCCCGATGAAAAGGAATTCGGTTTGGATTACAGCAACGTTACCATTGAAAAATCACCATTTATCCTGAATTTGCCCAAGGAATGTAAACTGATAAGGGAAACATGAGTATGCCTGACGGAAACGATAAACAGAATACGGTTCAGCATTTTCTCGACCTGATCAAAAAATCAAGGCGCGGAAAATTCAAGATCTACATTGGCATGAGTGCGGGTGTGGGCAAGACATATCGCATGCTGAAAGAGGCGCATGCGTTGCTGAAGAAGGGTGTGGATGTGAAAATCGGATTCATTGAAACGCACAATCGCAAGGAAACGCATGAGTTGATTGAAGGTTTGCCGATTGTCGAGAGGAGAAAAATATTTTACAAGGGAAAGGAATTGGAAGAGATGGATGTGCAGGCGATCATCAATGCGCATCCTGAAATTGTGATTGTCGATGAATTGGCACATACGAATGTCGGCGGAAGCAAGAATGAAAAACGTTGGCAGGATGTCGTTGAAATTCTGGACGCAGGAATCAATGTGATCAGTGCCGTCAACATCCAACACATTGAAAGTCTCAATGAGGAAATAAAAAAAATCACCGGAATAGAAGTGCAGGAACGCATTCCCGATTCTGTTTTGCAAATGGCGGATGAAGTGGTGAACATCGACTTGACAGCCGATGAGTTGATTGCGCGTTTGCACGAAGGGAAAATCTACCATCCGGATAAGGTGCAGATTGCAAAAAACAATTTTTTCAAAAGTGAAAACATCCTTCAGCTCCGTGAATTGGCATTGAAAGAAGTGGCGAGCCAAGTCGAGAGGAAAGTGGAAACGGAGGTTGCAAAAAATGCGTCACTGCGGCACGAGAAATTCATGGCATGTATCAGCAGCAATGAGATCACCGCAAAAAATGTAATCCGGAAAACCGCACGGTTGGCGAGTTATTACAGCAGCAAGTGGTTTGTGCTTTATGTTCAGACACCGAAAGAAAGCAGCGACAACATTCCACTCGACAAACAAAGGCATCTGATCAATCATTTCAAATTGGCTACGGAATTGGGCGCTGAAATTATCCGTGTTGAAAGCACGAACGTTGCAAAAACCATTCTTGAAGTGGCGGAACAAAGACAAATCACAACACTGTGCATCGGCAAACCGCATTTGAGTCTGTTCAAGGTGTTGGTGTCCACCACGATTTTCAACGAGCTTTTGAAAAAACTTTCCGCCATCGATATTGACCTCGTAATTCTTTCGTAATGAAAATAAAAACCAAACTCACATTGGGCGTCGGCCTCCTTTTCATCCTGATCATTTTATTGGCATTGGTCGGGGCGAGATACATCAACGCGCTGAAGAATGACACTGAAAATATCCTGGTGGCGAATTACAACACATTGGAGTATTCAAGGAATATGCTGATGGCCCTGGATGAAATTCCCGGCAACGGCGATGCGATCCAGAAAATCCAATTCAATCTCGACAAGCAGCAACAGAACATTACCGAAATAGGGGAGAAGGAAGCAACCGATCTTTTGGCCCAGCACTTTGAAACATTGAAATCGAATCCGCGCGACAGTTCCATGCATCCGCTCATGCGAAAGGACATTTCCGAAATCATGCGGTTGAACATGCAGGCCATTCAACGTAAAAGCAATGTGGCCAATGAAACAGCGCACACCGCGACATTCTGGATTGCCATTACGGGAACCATGTGCTTCCTCATTGCATTCACGTTGCTCATCAATCTTCCGAATAACATTGCGAATCCCGTGAAGGAATTATCGGAAAGCATCAAACAGATTGCGGCGGAAAATTATTCCCAACGCGTGCATTTCGACACACATGATGAATTCGGTGAACTCGCACATTCTTTCAATGTCATGGCGGGGAAACTGGAGGAGTACAATAACAGCAATCTGTATAAGCTGCTTTTTGAAAAGAAAAGGATTGAAACACTTATCAACAACATGCATGATCCTGTCATCGGTCTGGATGAGAACAACAAAATCCTTTTTGTGAATGACGAAGCGTTGAAAATCATCGGGATGAAAACGGAAAATCTCATTGGCAAATCCGCACAGGACATTGCCGTCAATAACGACTTGATCCGTTCATTGATTCAGGATCTTCTGGTTGAAAAGCCCGAACCCGAAAAGAAACCGGCGATAAAAATATTTGCCGACAACAAGGAAAGTTATTTTGAAAAGGAAATCATAAAGATCATGATTACGCCGACAGGTGAAAATGAAAAAAGGAATATCGGTCATGTCATTGTTCTGAAAAACATCACACCTTTCAAGGAATTGGATTTTGCCAAGACAAATTTCATCGCAACGGTTTCACATGAATTGAAAACACCGATCGCTTCCATCAAGATGAGTTTGCAATTGTTGGAAAATGAACGGACAGGAAACATCAACGAAGAGCAAAAGCAATTGATCGAGAGCATCAAGGATGACAGCAACCGCCTTTTGAAAATAACAGGTGAGTTGCTCAATCTCTCGCAAGTGGAAACGGGAAACATCCATCTCAACATCCAACAGAGCAGCCCTTATCAAATCCTGCAATATGCAACCGAAGCCGTCAAGGTGCAGCTCGACCAAAAAGAAATTCAATTGGAAATGGAGACGCAGGAAAATTTGCCGAATGTAAAAGCCGATTCTGAAAAAACCGCTTGGGTGCTGATTAATTTCCTGACCAATGCGATTCGTTATTCACCTGAAAAAAGCAAGATCATCATCCGAATCAGAAAGGAAAATGATCACGTTTTATTTTCAGTGAAAGATCAGGGCAAGGGAATCGAAAGCCGTTACCGCGACAAGATTTTCGATAAATATTTTCAGGTTCCCGGCAGCAACAAATCCGGTTCAGGACTCGGATTGGCCATCAGCAAGGAATTCATTGAAGCGCAAGGCGGGACAATAGGAGTGAAGAGTGAAGTCGGACAAGGAAGTGAATTCAGTTTTTCGCTGAATGCCTAGGTTCCGCTGAATGTCTAGGGTTATCTTAGAAAGAAGATTCCAAAAAATAGATTCCAAAAAAACAGATTCCAAAAAAATGATTGCTTTTTTGGAATCTGCTCGTCTGGAGCCTCTGATTCCGACGATGTGATTCAGGTTAGTTCTTTTTTTCGGGAGGAATGGAATCGGGATATTGTTGTTCCATTTGTTTCCTGTTTTCCATTGCCCAATCGGAAATTGTTTTTTTCTGTGCGTCGGAAAGTTTTGCGTAAGTGTGAATCCACAAATAAGAATCCAGCGGCATTCCATCCGGATCATTCACTTCATCCGAAATCTGTTTGTACTTCTTCATTTTCCTTTTTATTCCGTAAGAATTGAACTGCGAAAAATTCAATCCCCTTTTTCCATCGTTCACGTGACCGGTCATCCACCAGCCTACAGGTTGGATGTTTGTGTACCACGGATAAACGGTGTGGTCGGAATGGCAATCGTAACAGGACGTTTTGAGAATCGTATCCACGTCTGCAGGCACGGTGGTGGCGTGCGTGATGTCATTCGCATTCTCAGCAATGCCCATGTTGCGTGTGGGACGGATGAATTGGATGATGATGAAGAGTATTAGTAAAGTGAGGAAGATTTGTTTTTTCTTCGACCAGATTTTCTTGAATAGGTTTTTCATGTTTTATTTTTTTGAATCGGTTTGAATCCGGATTTTATAAATGATATTCTTCGATTTTCCTGTACAATGTGGTTACACCAATGCCCAGCAGTTCAGCGGCTTTTGTCTTATTCCCTTTGGCAAGTGAAAGGATTTTCTGAATGTGTGTCTTCTCGATATTTTCCAAGGATGTCCCTTCAAAAACCTCGCCGCTCAGCATTTCGGATGGAAGGAGATCGACCGTCAGTTTTTCGCCGTCACACAGGATCACTGCACGTTCGATGATGTTTTTCAGTTCGCGGATATTTCCTTTCCATTCCTGGGCTTTCAGTTTCTTGATGAAATCCTTTTCCATTTCACCGATGCGTTTTTTTATTTTCCCTGCATACACGCGCATGAAATGATTGGCGAGCGGTTCAATGTCTTCCACACGCTCACGCAAAGGCGGAATGGAAATCTTGAATGCGGAAAGCCGATAATACAAATCGGATCGGAAATGCCCTTCATCGCATTCTTTTTTCAAATTACGATTCGTAGCGGCGATGATGCGCACACTCACTTTCGTGGGTTTGGAATCGCCGAGCCGGTTGAATGCTTGGGTTTCGAGTACGCGCAACAATTTCGATTGCAGATCCAATGTCATTTCTCCCATCTCATCGAGGAATAACGTTCCTCCATTCGCCTCTTCAAACAAACCTTTTTTGTCGGAAGTTGCGCCGGTGAATGCACCTTTCTTGTGGCCGAACAATTCACTCTCGAGCAAATCTTTTGGAAAAGCGGAACAGTTCACTGCAACAAATGGATTCGCTTTCCGCAAACTTGCATTGTGAATTGCCTGTGCGAATAATTCCTTTCCCACACCCGTTTCGCCTTCGAGCAAAACAGTGGAATCGGTTGGCGCCACTTTTTGTGCCAGACGCAATGATTCTTTTATCGCTTCGGATTTATTGGCGATATTTTCAAAACCGAATTTGTTGTCGAGTTTGTTTTCCAGTTCCAGAATGCGTTTTTGCAATTTCACTTTTTGCACGGCACGGTCGATGGCAGGAATGATCTGTTCATTGTCATCGCCTTTTGTGAAATAATCGAATGCTCCCAATTTCATCGCCTTCACACCGTCATGAATGGAGCCGAAAGCCGTCATGAGAATCACTTCGCACGTCGGATACTTTATTTTTATTTTTTCAATGAGATCGATCCCGTTTCCGTCCGGCAGTTTCACATCCGCCAACACCACTTCAATTCCTGAATTCTGTTCGAGCATTTGCATTCCACGCTGACAGGTTCCCGCCTGTAAAACAGCGTAACCTTCCAATTCAATGATGCGCGAAAACAACTGACGGAGTTTTTCCTCGTCGTCGATGATCAGTATTTGGGACTTGGACATGAAAGAATTCGAAAATTCGAGATTTGAAAGTTGAAGTTTCAAAGGTAGGAGATTTGGGAAGATGGCTTCTTTGAAAAAGCAAAAAACCATTACGCTGTGTAATGGTCTTGATTCGGATTTCCTTATGCTTTTTTAATTATTCTCTTCCCAAACCTTTTCCAACGTTTGCTGAAAAACTTCTTGGGGTTGTGCACCCGACACGGCATATTTCCGGTCGAAAAGGAAGAAGGGTACACCGCGGATTCCCAATTGCGCCGCTTCATCTTCATCGCGTTGAACATCCTGTGCAAAGGTATTTTCCTCGAGCATGGATTTTATTTCGGAAGAATCCAATCCGGTTTCCGTTCCCAGTTTCATCAGCGTTTCCTTGTCGCCGATATTTTTCCCTTCGGTGAAATAAGCGGAGAAGAGATGTTCCTCCATTTCATTTTGCAAATTGTGTTTTGCTGCGAGATGGGAAAGGCGATGCGCGTCAAGTGTATTCGCGACCACCAGCTTGTCAAAATCATATTTCAATCCGACAGCTTTTGCCATGTCGGTGACTTGCCCGTTCATGCGTTGTGCCCATTCGCGGGTCTGGCCTTTTTTCTCGGCGAGGTAATCGTGAATGTCTTTTCCGGGAATGTTTTTTGTATCGGGTGCAAGGCGGAAACTGCGCCAGGTTATTTCAACATTTTCCCTGTGTGCGAAATTTTGCAGGGCCAATTCGAATTTGCGTTTTCCGATGTAGCAGAATGGGCAGGCGACATCGGACCAGATTTCAATTTTCATTTTCGATTATTGTTTTTCAAAGATGGCAAAATCTGCCGTAAGCGATAAAGGCTGTAATGGCAAACAGGATAAAATTCATACCGATTGCTTTCATTTCATTCTTGCGTGCATGATAGATTGCCGCACAAATCATGATGAATGCAAGTGCTGCAGCGGCGATCGGTGTGAGGATGGGAACAATTCCCGTAAGCATGGGAAGCATCAATCCGATTCCGCCCAACAGTTCGGACAATCCGACAAATCTTACCGTTCCTGCTGAGAAATCTTTTGACCAGGGAACCGATGTGTTCAGTTTTTCCATTGGTGAAAATGACTTCATGATTCCCGCCATGATGAACATCGCGGCACCGATTCCCTGTACAATCCAGAGTGTGGTATTCATGTTTATTTAGATTTGGTTTTATTTTTTTGTTCTTGCATCCAGACTCATTGGTCCCGCTCCGAAATAAGCAATCATCAAGGCACCACCGAGTATGGAAATGTTTTTCATGAAAATTGACATTTGCATTTGCATCATCATCGGGTCAGTGATTGTCCAGAATTTGTGCATCATGAAAGTCACGGGAATCAGAAATAATGCAATGAGCCACGCGCCGATCTTGGCCTTGTAACCCAGGATAATGCTCAATGCTCCGAGAAAGGCCACCACTCCCGATAATGGAACAAGAAAGGAAGCCATTGGAACTCCGGCTGAAGTTGCATAGCCAATTGCCCCTGCGGAAAAATGCCCCATGATAGTCATGAGAAAGATGAGCGAAAAAAGTGTGCGGCCGATTAATGGAATGTATTTCATGGTTGTTTTTTTAGTTGGTGAATGATCAAGACGTTTACCGATTGTTTCCTTGCAATTGATTCGTATGTATCTACAAAGATCGGTAAATGTAGTATACTTTGGTAACCAGTATACTTAATGATACCGATATACTTGAGTATACCATTTGGAATGAATGTTCTATGGAGTATTTTTGTATTCCTATTTAAAACAAGCAGAATGGCCAAGAGAACCCTGAAAAAGCCGGAGATCAAAAACGCGACGGACTGTTCCAAGCATCTCCTTCCTGTGCGTGATGCATTATATGTGATCAGTGGAAAATGGAAATTGCCGATCATCATCGGACTTTCGCATGGACACAAACGTTTCAAGGAATTGCAGCGCGAGATTGATGGCATTACCGCAAAAATGCTTTCGAAGGAATTGCGCGAACTTGAAATGAACCAATTGGTGACCCGAACGGTTTACGATACATTGCCCGTTACCGTTGAATATGAATTGACGAATTATGGAAGGACACTCGACAAGGTGGTCATGGCCTTGCGCGATTGGGGAGTGAAACACCGGAAGAAAATCGCAGGAAAGAAATAAGGAAGCATTGTTTCGTCAGGGAACACTTTTGCCACGGAGGCACAAAGACACAGTGAAAAAAATGCTCAAATAATAATCAACGCATCAGGACAATTTTTTTCACTGAAGAATAATTCCCTGTTGTTGTCCTGAAAAAATAAATCCCTGCGGGAAGTTCATTTCCATTATCATCTTTTCCCTGCCAAGTGTATTGGTAATTGCCTGCACCCAATGTTTGGGAAGCGAAATTCTTAACGAGCACTCCCTGCATATTGAAAACGGCAGCATTGACCGTTGCACTTTTATCCAGAGTAATGTTGAAGACGATATTTTCCGTAAAAGGATTCGGGGCATCACTCACATTCAGGGAATTTGCATTCGGAAAATCCATTCCTGTCGGTGAAGGATTGCACATGCAATTGCTGCGCGTATAATCATGCTGGAACATCGACCATGTCGGTCCGGGGCTTTTCCCGATCTTGATTGCATAGGCACGGCCGAAATCGGTTTGGATGTTCGGATAATTCGCATAACCGCCTGCAACAAAAACATCGAGTGTATCATCATTCTTGAAATTGGAAATTACCGGACCCTGCTCGAGTGAATACAGCGAATCGCCATAATCGGTTCGCAGGTTTTTGTCCCACAAAAGATTTCCGCGACTTCCATTCAATGCATACAACACACCATTCGACGCAGCAAAAACCACATCAAGCGTATCATCATTGTTCACATCGGCAAGTGCCGCTCCGCGGAAAGAGGATTCATAGAGCGGAAGCATGAAACTCCACTTCAATCCGCCGAAGCGGTCGAGCGCATCCACTTCGCCATTGCCATTGCTGTAAACGAGATCGAGATGATTGTCATTGTCAATATCACCGATAGTTACGGGATCACCGATGTAAGCCAATCCCGGTGTCGGATATTGCCACGCGACAGAACCGTTTTCGCCATTGAGCAAATAAACATTTCCATCATACGACGTGATTGCCAATTCGGGTTTTCCATCTTCATCCACATCACCGAATGCGGCACCGTGATAAATAACGTCGGTGGGAATCGGATTTTTCCAAAGTAAATTGTGTGTCACACCATCGTACGCATAAATCGCAGTGCTGTCGCCATTTCCACCATAAGCCCACGTGTTCACGATAATATCGGGATGACCGTCGTTGTTCACATCCACCAATGCAGGCGATGCTTCAATGGCGGAATTGGAATCTACAACCACTTGCCATTTCAATGTTCCTGTCAATGCACGAAAACAATTCAGGTCACCTTCAAAATCGCCAACCAGAATTTCCATTTGTCCATCGCCATCCACATCGGCAATTGACGGAGGCGAATCTGTTCCTCCGAAAGGGGTTTGCCATTTGATGGAACCATTCGCGCCATTGAAACAGGTGAGCACCGGATTGCAGGAAGAACCCAGAATCACTTCGGGCAGACTGTCATTGTCCACATCAAAAATAATCGGTGCGGCATCGTTGCAACCGTTCATGTTTTTTTTCCATACCAGTGAACCGTCTTCGGCATTCAAGACATAAATGCAACTGTCACCCCAATAACAGCTGAAAGCGATTTCCGGACGGCCATCATGATCGAGATCGCCGAGTGCGGCATTTCCGAATGAAGCATCATGCGTATTGAAATGCCAGAGTATGGAAGGCTGTTGTGCGTGTGCGGAAATGAAAATGAAAAAAGTTGCAATGAGCGGGAAGGAAATTTTTTTCATCGTGATGTGTTTTCATAAAAATAGGGAATTCAGAATGAAAACGCACAGGAGCCGAAAATTCTTAACAATGGGTGAGGGGTGAAGTGGAAATCGATTGGATGTTTGGAAAAAAGGAAAGACCAACGTTTCAGTTGGTCTTTTTCTTGTGAAGACTGGTGTGCCGAGGTCCTGTAACTTGAATTATTGGGTAACAATTTTTCCTGAAGCGATCATTCCGTCTTTCGAAATGATTCGGTAAAAATAAATTCCCGATGCCTCATTTGAAATGTCAATAGTGGTATTGTCGGAAAGGATATTTTTCGTGCTTACGATTTCCCCCATAGAATTGTAGACTTCGATTTTTTCGCCGGGCGAAATGTTTTTCAGGTTCAGGGTGAAGATTCCATTGTTGGGGTTCGGGAAAATGTTGAATGAAAAATCCTGTGACTCATACGTTCTCATTCCTGTTGTCAGGTAACATTGGGTGTCGAGCGGCATGAAATTGACAAGTCCGTAGTTCGTGTTATCATACCCATCGTAAATGACGGCTTCGGTGGAAGTGGAATCGGAAGTGCACCAGTAATTGTTGGAAACATCGACACTGTTCATGCCGGTGTACATAAGGTCGTAAGTGCTGTTGTTGCAAATCTTGTTGCAGTGAATCAGATCGATTGAAGAGATGGACAGTACAAATCCGGTGTTGTTGTATTCGATCTTGTTGAAGGAGATGGAATTTGTCCACGAAAGCGGTGCAATAATATGACGCAAACCGATTCCGTTGTATTGCATTTGGCAATTGTAAATGCTGTCGTTATTGCCTTCCATGTCTATTCCGATTACTGCATTGGAATCAACAACACAGTTTTTTATTCTCACGCCGCCATTGGCTGCAAAAGTGATTCCCGATTGATTGTTGTTTATCGTGCAATAATTAACCTTGGAATTCATCAGGTTGTTGATTCCGGTGTTATTGTGATTGAAAGTGCAATAGGTAAACACATTGTACGCGTCACAATCAAATCCGGTTTGGTTGTAGGAGAAATCACAATGGTTGATTGCGCCACCGTAATTGCTCGATGTGCCTGATCCGTTATACCTGAAATTGCAACTGTCGATCATTCCGTAAAAAGTGCCCTGACCATATATTCCATTGGTGTTGACATTGAAATTGGAATGGTTGACCATCAATGTATCACCCACACCACCCCGCTGATCACTAATCGCATTTGTAGCATATTTGAAATTGCAATAGCTGAATTTGGTAGTCATCGTTCCTCCATTCAAATAAATGCTGTTCCAACTCCCTGCGGTGGTGGAAGTATTCCCGGTAAACGTAATGGAATCCGTACTTGTTCCCAAGGCAACCAAAGCAGCCTGCCGGATTTCCAGTTGTGTGCCGTTATCGAATTTTACAACTACACCCGGTTGGATTGTAAGTGTGTAACTCGGAAACAACACAACATTTGCGGTTACGATATAAGGACTGTTTGCCAATGTCCAAGTTGTGTTTGCATAAATTCCCCCACTGACATTTGTCTGCGCAGTAATGGCAAAACAGGAAGTGACGAAAAGAAAAATCGTCAGGTACGTATTCTTGAAATTTTTCATGATCAATGTTTAAGTGAATTGTTAGGTCGTTTCAACGAGTGGCAAACGCGACAATTTGTTATTTATTGCAACGAAAAAACAAACGCTTGTCCGGTCGAATTGGGGCAGTTCTCCATAACTAAATACGTATGGACTTGGTGAATCGTTGGAAATTTCAATAAAATATATTGTATATAAAGGTAAGGTTGAAATGGAGGAATTGATATGATTACAGTCAGCATCGCTCGCTGATTATGGATAAATAGGATTGCAAATTTCATCCTGAAGAAAATCCATATTCTACGAAATAAAAAAGACCAACTTTTCAGTTGATCTTTTCATTCAGTGCGGACGGGGGGACTCGAACCCACACGCCTTGCGGCACCAGATCCTAAGTCTGGCTTGGCTACCAGTTACAACACGTCCGCAGATTCAGTGCTTGGTAGCGGGACAAAGATCGGCAATTAATTTTCAGTGGACAAATGAAACCGGTGAACGTTCTCTGCAAAAACGTGAGGCTGTTCAAAGGGAAGATAATGTCCGCACAAGGGAATGATTTTCGCTTGGGACTTGATTATTTTTTGTTTCGCATGCACTTCGATCTGTTGGATGTTCATGAGCGGATGAACCCATTTGTTGGGAATGAGTTGATCCTTTTCTCCGTACAAAACCAATGTCGGTTGGTGGATGTGACCGAGAAAAGCGGAAATGGGTTCGTTCAACATTCCCTTTACCGACGCGATGAGCATTTCACTGAATTCGGAAAAATGTTCTTTCTGTTGCGTGATTTGATCATCCGCCATTTCACGGATTCGTTCTGCATGCATGGAAAATTGCGGAACATAGGAATCGATGATTTGCGAAACGTCTTGCGGTGTCCTGAAAAAATATTCGGCCCCTTGGATTATTTTTTGCGCTTCATCTTTTGTGAATGTTTCAATTCCCGCAGCGGAAACAAGAACGAGTCGGGAAACGATTGCCGGCATTTGCAAAGCGGCGATGACAGCAATTTGCCCACCCATGGAATGTCCGATGAGTGTGATGTCTGTCAATTGCATTTCTTCCACACAGGCACGTACAGCTTGTGCATAAAAAGTCATTGAAAAATTTCCACGCTGGTCGCGCGAGGCACCGTGTCCGGGAAGATCGATGCAAATGCAACGGTAATCGTATTCGAGATTTTCAACCGCATACTTCCACAGGAGATGATTCAATCCCAATCCGTGTACAAAAAACAAAATCGGTTTTGCGGCTTGTGTTTCGGAATGCACATCGCCTGAATCGTACACTGCGATTTTCAGTGCAGGATTCTTGATTGAAATGAATTTTGGGCTGGACCACATGATTTAAAATTACGAAAAGAAGTGCAGATTACAGATTTCCGACGAGCTGATTGCAAATTACAGATGAAGAAATGTTCTGTGCAATTGATAAGTGAAGAATTCAATTCAGCATCGGCAACTTGAAAACTGGATATCTTTTAAACACGACGTCCCGGTCGTAGGGGACTGACCAGGACGTTGTGCAAACAAGCAAACAAACAATGCAGAGCTGGGTTATGCTGCTGCGGCAAAATTGTATACTCGTCAATATTTCAAATGCACTTTATTTTTTCCGTTTTATTTAGTCGCGTTCCTTCAACCATTTTGAAACGGCCGGTGCCAGTTCCTTTTGGGAGCGTGATCCGACAAAAACGCCAATGTGTCCGCCGGGGAATTTATAAAGTTCCTTGTCTTTTGTTCCAACCAAATCATTGAGTGGAATGGTTGCAGCAGGAGGAACAAGGTGATCTTCGGCGGCATAAATATTCAGCAAAGGCATCGTTACATTTTTCAGGCTCACTTTTTTTCCGCCCAAAACCAACTCGCCTTTCAATAATTTATTTTGCTGGTATAAATCTTTCATGAATTGACGGTAACATTCTCCCGATTGATTCGGGGAATCGTTGATCCATTTTTCCATGCGCAAAAAATTCAACATCTTTTCCTTGTCCTGCATCGTGTCGAGCACGTTCATGTATTTGCTTACGCGCATCATCGGCTTGAGCATGGAGAAACCATTGTTGAGGAATTCCCCTGGAACCGTTCCATAAGCATCAACCAATCGATCGAAGTTCATGTCTTTCGACCAACGGAAAAGCAATCCGTCGTTGGTGGAAAAGTCAACAGGGGTTACTAGCGTGATAAGATTTTTTATTTTTTCGGGATGCAATGCGGAATAAATGATGCTCAAGGTTCCGCCTTGGCAAACACCCATGAGCGTGACACTTTCAACCTGATTATTCTTGCGCACAAAATCCACGATGTCGTTCAGGAACCAATTCACATAATCATCCATCGACACATCCTTGTCGGCACGAGTCGGATAACCCCAATCGATCATGTAAATATCCAATCCCAAATCAAGCAGGTTTTTTACAAAACTGCGATCCGGTTGAATGTCCATCATGTCGAAACGATTCACCAGGGCATAGGAAATGACAACGGGTGTTTTGAATTTCGCAGGCGTGTTGCGCACGTAGCGATACAATTTTATTTTGTCGACCTTAAAAACAAGTTCTTTCGGCGTGGTTGCAACTTCCACTTTTTCTGCGTGTACAAGATTGTCATAACCATTCACCAATTTCGACGTGGCCTCGGTCATTCCCTTGATTATGTTTTCAGTCGCCATTTCTTGAGAAGTTTGTAGTTCGGAAGGAAAAAATCAGGTTTCAGGCTGATTTTGATTTGAGATTTTGTCAGGTCGTCTAAGGATTTCTACGGAGAATAATCCCGCCGGAAAAATAATTCTTGGTGAAAAATTTTTCCGACGGGACATGTCGAAATCTATACGGTAGCTATTTTTTTCTTCGAAGCTTTTGCGTCTTTTGATTCGGAAGAATTTTCTGTTTCAAGCTGTTTCTCGAGAACGCTCAAGCGTTTGCGCAATTCATAAATCGTGGTGTACAATTCATCGGCTTCACTGCGCAACATGAGTGGAAGCGGTTGCAACAATGTTTCAGCAACTTTTTCCGAACGTTGGCGGATATCCAAACCAAGATCCAAAAGTTCACCTTGGATTTTCGAGAAAGCGTCAGTCTTGAAAAGTGCAATCATCGACTCTTCATTCTTGCTCACCCATTTTTCAAATTGCTCTTGCAAATTGCTCAGGTCAGCACCTTTTTTCAATTGGTCGGCATTGTCGAACAAGAATGTTTCCCATGTTTTGGCACCATTCACGTACAACTGTTGCTGAAGCTCAGCCAATTTCTGCCCGTAAACGGAAACCTTTTCCATCATTCCGGAAACGAGGTCGTTGAGTTCACTTTCTTTTCCTGGATAGAATAATTTCACAACCGGTCCAACTGCACGCTGATAAACTGCGAATGCATTGTTGGCTGTATTTGTCGGATCATTTCCGAAAAGCAAAAACGGCGTAAGGTTCTTGAAATTTTCAGGAACATTTCCGGCGAATTGCTGATAAACGTGCTTGTTGTAATTGTTCGCCATTTCCATCCAATTCTGGAATTGTGCGAAAAGCTCCTTCGTTTGAACGGGAGAAATGTTCGCCATGGTACGGTCCATCAATTCGCGGAAAGCATCCGTATTGAAGGCGTTTTTCATCCATTCCGCATTGAACGTATTGTTCTGCATGTTTTTCAACATGGGCGACCACATTTCATAGAATTTCACGAATGCTGCGGAAGAGTTGGTCATGTTGCTCCAGGCATCTTTCAATGTTTGGTCATTCAATCCTTTTCCCCAATTCTGGAATTGTGCTGTCCAGGGTTGAGTGAACTGATTGGATTGATTGAAAAAATTCTGAGCGCCGTTCCACCACTGTTGTTGGAAATTCTGAAACTGGTCGAAAGAATTTGTCGCGAACTGATTGTTGGAAATATAAGGTTGCGAAAATGTCTTGAAATTCCCGAATGCTTTTGTCATCTGCTCTTTCTGTGCATTCATCCAATTGGAATAGATTTCAGAAACGTTGGCTGAAGGTTTTCCGTTTTTCATCGCTTCGGCATTTTCCGCCAATTGCGATTGGAAAGTTTTCGAAGCTTTTTCAGTTGCAGATTTTGTAATCTCCGCCTGTTTGTTCAACCAATCTTGGTAAATAGTCATGCCGTCGTTCATCGCAGCTCCTGTTTTCACAGATTCCTGCAATTTCTTGTTGCTTTCCGTCCAATTGTCCATCAATTGTTTCTGGGTTTCTAACCAGGAGTCGAAGAAGGTGTTGGTTTCCATTTTTTCTTTTGTGTAAAACGTTGTTTATCAGAAAATTAGACTGCTAATCCCTGATTTTCAGGGTGCAAAGGTAAACTTTTATTGGCTCAAATCAAATCAACGGGTAAAAATTATGTTTTGTCGATGAAATGCCTGTTTTGATAGGCAAAGGTGGTGTTGAGATGTGAAGCCAGGATTACCGATGTCACAAATCGCAGTTAATTTTCAAATTCAGTCACTTACTTCAAAACTTGATTCTACTTTTATGCGAAATTAAAATCTCGAAACTACACATTCAAAATCCGAACCATGATTGAGCAAGGCACAACCTACACACACACTTTCCGTTTCACACAAAAGGAAGTTGAACTTTTCGCGCAAGTCACCGGCGATAAAAATCCGGTTCATCTTGATGCCGCTTATGCTGCAAAAACAATGTTCAAGCGCCCCATCATGCATGGATTTCTCGGGGGAAGTGTATTCTCAAAAGTTTTCGGAACGCTTTTTCCAGGTGAGGGAACAATTTATCTCAAGCAGAGCATGGCTTTCATGCGACCCATGTTTGTCGACACGGATTATGAAGTGAGGATGAATGTGAAGGAGGTCAACAAGGAAAAACACCGTGCAACTGTCGAAACGATTATTGCAGATAAAAATTCCGGCGATGTGGTCATCAGCGGAGAAGCGACGGTAATGAATGTGGAACGGATCTGATGGCGCAATAAATCAGCTTCATTCCCTCTTTTGCCAGAGTCATTATGGATAGGTCGGCAGAACTCCCTTCATCAAGGTTAGTCATGCTTCCGCTGTGCAATAAATTCCCTTTTCAAAATAGGCCGATGAATAATTCATTTCCGATTTGCCGACACCAAGAAAAATTATTTCCGTATCATCATTTTTCCATCGACTGATTTTTCAATCGCGTCAATTTCTTCGACAGTGATTTCAGTTTCATAAAATAAAAACCCCGTTTCCATTTTTAAAGGAAGCGGGGTTAATTATTTTATTTCGGTTGTACTATTTTACAATGCTGACTTTGCCGATCAAGTTGTCGGTATGTCCTGTTACATCCAACGCTTTTATTTTCCACACATAGGTATCGATCTGGCAAGGATTGGAGCTGCCCTGAACTTTTCCATCCCAACCTTTATTCAAATCCTGGGTATAGTAAATCATATTTCCCCAACGGTCGAAAATCCACATCTGGAAATGATCGGGATCCAATCCGAGTCCGACAGGCGAGAACACATCGTTTATTCCATCACCATTCGGAGTGAATGCATTCGGGATGTAAATCGAGGCGTCGGGACCGATACAGATATTTTCTGAAGTTGTATCCACACAACCATTCGAACTTGCCACCGCCAATACAACCTGATAGCAGGTAGGATCAGTGTAAGTGAACGTCGGATTTTGCAAGGTGGAGGTGGAATTCAACAAATCACCAAAACTCCAATTCCAGGATGATGCATTGAGTGAAGAATCTGTGAACACGATTGTCGGATTCAAGATGGTTGTCGGTTGCGGTGTTGCACCGAAAATGGCTACAGGATTTGGAAACACATCGATATAGCTTGTCATGATGATTGTGTTTGTGCAACCGTCAGTAGTTGTGACAGTCAGCTTCACGGTATAAACACCCGCATTGAAATAACAATGCTGTGGGTTTTGCGTATTCGCAGTCGAGTTGTCTCCAAAATCCCAACTCCAAGACGAAATCACACCGGGATTTCCAACCGTTGATAAGTCACTGAAATTCACGCAGAGCGGCAAACATCCCGACAATTGATCACCAGAGAGCGCAGCAACCGGAATCGGACTGACAACTACAGCAGCTTGGGCAGAGTCGATACATCCATTGGCATCCGTTACCGTTGCGGTATAAATTGTAGAAGTTGTTGGCGTGACGTTTTGTGAATTTCCATTTAGGTTTCCAGGCGTCCACACAACATTCAGTGCCGGTGTTCCACCAGCCGGTACCGCATTCAATGTTACAGGAGTTCCGTTACAAACTGCAGTCGGTGTTGCTGTTGCGGTAATTGTAAGTTGAGGTGGTTGTGTGATGGTAACGGTAACAGTGGAGGTGCAACCGTTTGCATCCGTAACGGTAATCTGATAGGTTCCTGCAGGCACACCCGTTGCATTGTTGTTGACAGAAATATTCGGCAACCAACTGTAAGTGTAATTCGGATTTCCACCTGTCGCGGTAATGTTAATCACACCCGTTGCCTGTCCGAAACATCCAACATTTGAAACAGGGCCGATACCACCAACCACTCCATTGAGGTTATTGATCGTGATTGAATCAACGGCGATACAACCATTGGCATCGGTTACAGTCACCGTATACGTTCCGCCAACGACATTCGTGAGGTTTTGCGCATTGACATTTCCCGGCATCCAATTGTAACTGTAGGCACCTGTTCCACCCACAACAGTTGCCGAGGCTGATCCATCGGCTTGTCCGCAATGTGCATCCACTTCAGTTGGCGTTATCACAATTGCAGTCGGTTGTGTGATTGTAAAAGATTGTGTTATAACACAACCATTGGCATCGGTGATGGTACAGGTATAAGTTCCAACGGACAATCCGGATGCTGTTGCACCGTTACCGCCACTCGGTGCCCATGAATAACCATAGGCCGGAGTTCCACCTGCAGGAATGACAATGGCAGAAGCGGTATTTCCACCATTGCACAATTCATCTACTTGTGAAAATGCCGTTGTCAATACTGCAGGCTGTGTGATGGTAATGTTTGCAACTATGGTACAACCATTCGCATCGGTTGCTGTGCAAGTATAAGGTCCTGCAGTGAGTCCGGTTGCGGTGGCTGCATTTCCACCGAACGGAGCCCAAGCATAGGAATATCCGGGTGTCCCGCCTCCGACAACAACAGTTCCGGATCCGGTTCCTCCGTTGCATAAAATATCCACCTGCGAAGTTGTGACAGTGAGTGCAGGTGGTTGTGTAATCAAGAAAGTGCTCGTGGTTACACAACCATTGGCATCGGTGATGGTGCATGTGTAATTTCCAACAGTGATTGGAGTTGATGTCGGTCCATTTCCACCAGAGGGACTCCACGCATACGTATACGGAGCAGTTCCACCGGAAGCAACAACGGAAGCAGAACCTGTTCCACCATTACACAAAATATTCACCTGTGATTGTATGGCCGATAAAACAGTCGGCTGCGTTATTGTTATTGTATTCGATCCTGTGCAACCACTGGCATCAGTCACATTTATCGTATAGGTTCCAGAACATAATCCCGATGCGGAATTTACATTTCCTACTGTTGCATTCGGCGTTGCCGGAGACCACGTAAAAGTATAGGGAGCGGTTCCACCGGTTACCGTATTTGTTGCAGTGCCATTGCAAGCACCGTTACAAAGCACATTGGTTTGCGTTCCTGTCAATGTCAACGCACCTCCCACTTGCGGAACGACAACTGAAATGGTAGAGGTCACACAAGCGGAAGTGACTGTACAGGTATAAGTTCCCGCACATAAATTCGTGGCGGTAGCCGCATTCCCACCCGAAGGTGCCCAACTATACGTGTACGGACCAGCCGGTGCAACTGAAACAGTCGCTGTTCCATTGCAATTTGAACAGGTGGTTGGTGTTTCGGTTACTGTCAATGCCAAACCTGAGCAAGCGACGCAAGTTGTTCTCCAATACAACCCGCAAACGCATAAGTTATAACAATCACCGGGGCTGAAAACCGTAAAGTTGGCTGTTGTCTGCCCAACATTGACGACTGTTGGATCCTGAATATAATTCCACCAATTCCATGCATAAGGTCCTGGTGTTGTGTTCATCGTAACCGTCGATCCATTGAATTGCAAATCACCAATGCAACAGAATGCCTGAGCACCTGTTGTTGGTCCGCACACTGCAGGAAAAGTCATTGTATGGAGTACACTTCCATTTACAACCGTGTTGATCATGGCACCGTCATCAATGACAATTGTGCCTTGGTAAGTTTGAGTTGCATCACTCCAGATCACAAGGAGGGTTGCACCATCCATGTCATTTCCGGCTGTTGGCGGATTCGTCATGATACCGCTGATGTTGTAAGTGCCGTTTCCATTTACGGATGCCGTAACATCGGCGCGGTAAGTATAAGATCCTGCGAATCCCCAACATTTATCGGGACCACTTCCAACAATTGCCATTGGATAATTTGCCGGACCGAGAGGGCCGTTTACCGTTGCGGTCTGTGCTGCACCATTTCCAGAACCTTCCGCCCACAAATATGCTTTTTCAATTACGGCACAGGCGGGAATACCGGCTATGACAAACGGAGCGGGTTGATTGATTCCTTGGGGAGTAAAACGTTTACCGAGACGTTGCGAAGCTGAAGTGAAATTCAATCCGCATTTCGTTTGCGAATAAATATTACCGATTGAGTTTACACCATTTTGCACGGAAGGTCCAGTTCCCCTCGATACGGAAGTAAGTGTGGTAGGACCTGTTCCAATATTTCCACATGCACCTGGTACTCCTATGCTGGGCGATGTAGCTTGTTGTTGTCCGAAAAATAAATTCGGAAGCAGGCACAAAAAAATAATTACAAGGGAGTGTAATCGCTTTTTCATTGTCATGTGTGTTTTAAGAAAACGGTATTTGCCATCAGCAATTTACTCCCATTTTATCAATAATCCAACTAATACTCATACGATTTATCACCAATGAAGGATGCATGGTAATTCCCGGCGAAAACCGGCAGGAAACGGATAAAAAAATGGCGACCGTATCGATCGCCATTTTCACCAATTCAATTCGAAAGACTTATTTCACGAGACTGACTTTTCCTTCCAAGTTATGGGAAATTCCCGTCAGGTCTTTGGCTTTTATTTTCCAAACATAGGTATCGATTTGAGCTATTTCCGAGCCGCCTTGTACTTTTCCATCCCAGCCTTTATTCAGGTCATCGGTATAGAAAATCATATTTCCCCAACGGTCGAAAATCCACATTTCAAATTTGTTTGGATCCATTCCCACACCGACAGGCATGAACACATCATTGATTCCATCGGCATTCGGTGTAAATGCATTCGGCACATAAAGCGCAACGTCAGGACCGAAACAAACAGGATGGGAAATTGTATCCGTACATCCGTCGATGCTGGTTACCGTGAGCAAAACCTCATAACAGGTAACATCTGTCGGATAAGTAAACGATGGATTCTGTGTGGTCGATGTTGAGTTGAGCACATCGCCAAAACTCCAGTTCCACGAAGTTGCGTTTGACGAGGAGTCAGTGAAGAAAATCTGTGGATTCAAGATTGTCGCAGGTTGCGGTGAAGCGCCGAATGCCGCTACTGGATTTGCAAATACGGTGATGTAATTGTTCATGGTGATTGTATTGGAACAACCATTGGAAGTTGTAACCGTCAATACTACCGTATAGGTGCCAGCAGTGGTGTAGCAATGATTAGGACTTTGTATCGTCGATGTATTTCCATCTCCAAAATCCCATGACCAACCTGTGATGTTGCCATTTGCCGCAATCGTTGATGCATCACTGAAATTCACACAAAGGGGCTGACAACCCGAGATGACATCGGAAGTGAAGGAGGCGGTTGGCATTGCATAAACTGTAACGGGTACAATGGCATTTGCAGTACAACCATTCGCATCTACTACAAAAACAGTGTCATTTCCGGAAGCAGTTGGAATGATGTTCGGAGAATTTCCGCTGAGATTTCCAGGTTGCCATGTTACTGTATAGGCAGGAGTTCCGCCGGCTGGAGTGGAATTGAGTTGTACCGATGATCCGGAACAAACCGCTGCAGGGGAGGCACTGGCCGTTATTGTCAACAATGGTGGTTGCACAAGCGTAACACTTACCGTAGAAGTACAACCGCTTTGGTCGATGACCGTTATCTGATAATTGCCAGCAGGCAATCCATTGGCTGTATCATTCACTGTCACATTGGGCAGCCAATTGTAAGTATAAGGTCCAACTCCGCCGGTTTGTGTAACAATGATTGATCCTGTTGCTTGTCCATTACAGAGAATTGCGGTAGACGAGGCAATCGAAGCGGAAACTCCATTGAGATTATTGACAACAACTGTATTCGTAGCTGTGCATCCGTTGGCATCCGTTGCAGTCACAGTATATGTTCCCGCTGGAATTCCGGTTATCGTATTTCCAACTCCTGCAGGTTGCCATGTACAGTTGATCACACCGGTTCCTCCACTTGTTACTGCAGTTGCAGAGCCATCGGACAAGTTACAATGCGCATCTACTGAAGTTGCATTTACAACAACAGCAGGTGGTTCAGTAATGGTTACAGAAGCGGAAGTGAAACAACCATTTGCATCGGTCACGTTTACAGTATAGGAAGTGGCAGTCAAACTCGATGCGGTAGCTGCATTACCACCTGAAGGCGACCACGAATAAGTGAGCAAACCTGTTCCACCTGTTGCCGTTACCGTAGCGGATCCATTATTGCCGCCGAAACAGGTTACATCAATTTGCGAAGTGGTAAGTGTAAGTTGTGGAGGTTCCGTGATGGTAATATTTGCAGTTGCACTGCAACCGTTTGCATCGGTTACGGTAACAGTATAGCCACCTGCAGTTAATGCAGTGATTGTTGCTGTGTTTGCAGCATTCGACCAAGCGTAAGTGTAAGCGCCAAATCCTCCTGTTGCAATGACATTTGCCGTTGCCGTATTTCCTCCGAAACAAAGTTCATCGGCTTGTGAAGTTGTCAATGTAAGCAGTGGCGGTTGAGTAATGGTTACCTGCGCCGTATCGGAACAACCATTGACATCGGTAACAGTCACAGTGTATGTTCCTATCGCAAGATTGTTTTCTGTAGCGGCATTTCCACCACTCGACCAAGAATAAGTGAGCAGACCTGTACCGCCAGTTCCCAATGAAGTTGCAGAGCCATTATTGCCACCGAAACAAGAAACGTTGGTGGAAGAGGTGATAGTCACAGTAGGTGATCCCAAATTGGTGATGGTAGCAGTCGCTTGAACCGAACATCCGTTTGCATCCGTAACGGTTACGGTATATGAACCTGCGGCAAGGTTATTTTCGGTTATTGCGTTTCCGCCGGAAGACCAACTGTAAGTATAAGGACTGGTTCCACCAACAGGAACAGCAGTTGCAGAACCATTCGGGTTTCCACAAGTGGAGGAAACGGTTGTGGTTGTAGCTGTCAAAGGTGTTGGTTGTGTAATCACGAAAGATTGTGTTATAACACAACCATTCGCATCGGTTATTGTACAAGTGTAATTTCCGGCAGTGATGTTTGGTGCAGTGGCTGCATTTCCACCGCTTGGTGTCCAAGCATAAGAATAAGCAGATGTTCCTCCTGAAACAACAACAGTTGCAGAACCATTGCTTCCTCCATTACAGAGTTCATCAACTTGAGATGAAGTAACCGAAAGTGCGGTTGGTTGTGTTACAGTTGTTGAAGCGGTTGTTGTACATCCATTCGCATCTGTAACCGTGCATGTATAATTTCCCGCTGCCAGATTCGGTGCATTCGCTGCATTTCCACCGCTTGGTGTCCATGCATAGGAATAAGCAGTTACGCCACCTGATGCAATAACTGTTGCCGATCCAGTGGTTCCTCCGTTGCAAAGAACAGGAGTTGAACTTGCAGTTGCAGTTAAAGCTGTAGGTTGTGTAATTGAAACGGAAGCTGTCGCTGTACATCCATTTGCATCAGTTACGGTTACGTTATAATTTCCTGCAGACAATCCGGTTGCATTTGCAGCGTTACCACCGGATGGTGTCCACGCATAAGTATAAGGACCTGTTCCACCGGCAGCAGTAACTCCGGCCGAACCGTTATTTCCACCGAAACAGGAAACGTTGGTTGATGAGGTAATCGTTGCTGTTGGAGATCCAGCATTGGTTACGTTGGCGGTTGCAGTTGTTGTGCAACCGTTCGCATCTGTAACCGTGACAGTATAAATATTCGATAAGAGTCCAGTTGCAGTTGCCGCATTTCCGCCAGAAGGTGCCCATGAATAAGAGTATGGACCGACACCACCCGCACCTGTTGCAGTTGCAGAGCCATTCGGGTTTCCGCAAGTGGATTGTGTTGTGGTAGTGGTTGCAGTGAGCGGAGTGGGTTGTGTAATTATAAATGTCTTGATCAAAGTACAGCCATTTGCATCAGTGATGGTACAGGTATAATTTCCAGCCGTTATCGGAGTGGAAGTTGCACCTGTTCCTCCTGATGGAGTCCAAGCATAGGTGTATGGGCCTGTGCCACCCGAAGCAACAACAGTTCCCGATCCGGTTCCACCATTGCACAAAACATTCACTTGCGATTGTGTTGCTGTAATGGCTGTCGGTTGGGTAATTGTAAAGGTTTGTGTTGTAGTACAACCATGGGAATCGGTGATAGTACAAGTATAATTGCCTGCTGTTATTGGTGTTGAAGTGGCGCCTGTTCCACCTGATGGAGTCCATGCATAAGTGTATGGAGCTGTACCGCCCGCAGGAACAACCGTTCCCGATCCTGTTCCACCATTACACAAAACATTGACTTGCGAAGAGGTTGCCGTAAGTGCAACAGGTTGTGTAATTGTTACAGTGGCGATTGTCGAACATCCGTTTGCATCAGTTACTGTTACTGTATATGTGTTTGCAGTGAGTCCGTTTGCAGTTGCCGCATTTCCTCCCGATGGCGCCCATGAATAAGTGTAAGGACCAGTCCCACCAGCGGCAGTGACAGTTGCCGAACCATTGTTTCCACCGAAACACGAAACGTTAGTCGATGCAGTAATTGTTGCCGTTGGAGAACCAGCGTTGGTGATGACAACAACGTGAGTAATCGTACAGCCAGCTGCATCTGTTATGGTACAAGTGTATGATCCGGCGGCAAGTCCGCTTGCAGTTGCAGCATTTCCACCCGACGGTGCCCAAGAATAGGTATAACCCGGTGTTCCACCACTTGCTGTAACAGTTGCACTTCCATTCGGATTACCGCAAGTTGCAGTGTTAGTTGTTGATGTCGCCGTAATGGCTGTTGCTTGAGTTATGGTAAATATTTTTGTAATGACACATCCATGGGAATCGGTGATAGTGCAAGTATAATTTCCCGCTGTCAATCCAACTCCTGTGGCAGCATTTCCACCCGTTGGTGACCAAGAGTAAGTATAACCCGGTGTACCACCTGAAGGAACAACAGTTGCGGTTCCATTATTGCCACCGTTACAGGTAACATTTGTTTGTGACGTTGTAGCTGTAATTGCAGTCGGTTGGGTAATCGTTACAGTTGCTGTAGCAGTACAACCTGCAGCATCTGTTACAGTAACTGTGTAATTTCCTGCCGTTAATCCAACCCCTGTTGCACCAGTTCCACCGCTTGGTGACCATGAATAGGTAAACCCTGGATTACCACCGACAGGAGTAACAGTTGCAGTTCCGTTATTTCCACCATTGCAGGAAACAGAAGTGGAAGCTGTAACGGAAGCTGTCAAACTATTCGTACTCGTAACGGTTATGATTTTTGTAATGACACAACCATTGGCATCGGTGATGGTACAAGTATATGTTCCTGCACCGAGTCCATTTGCAGTTGCCGCATTTCCACCTGAAGGCGCCCACGAATAAGTATATCCGGGTGTTCCACCCGAGACAACAACAGAAGCCGAACCATTTGGATTTCCACATGTTGCCGATGACGAAGAGGAAGTTGCGGAAAGTACTGTCGGTTGTGTAATGACAAAAGTTTTTATGACAGTACAGCCATGAGAATCAGTGATAGTACAAGTATAATTTCCTGCGCCTATAGCGGTTGATGTCGCCGCATTTCCTCCCGATGGTGTCCATGCATAAGTATATCCCGGCGATCCACCCGATGCAACAACCGAAGCCGTTGTTGTTCCCCCGTTGCATGAAATTGTTCCCTGAGATTGCGTTGCTGTCAGTGCAGGTGGTTGTGTAATCGTTATTGTTTGAGTTGTCGTACAACCACCGGCATTCGTTGCAGTTACAGTATATGTTCCTGCACAAAGTGCAGTTGCCGTTTGTGTTGTCTGTCCGCTCGGTGACCACAAGTAAGTGTATGCTCCCGCAGGTGCAGGAGTGATGGTCGCCGTGCCATTGCATCCACCATTGCAGGTTACGTTTGTGGATGATTGTGTTGAGGTTGGAGTTACCGGTGCAGTTATAGTAAATGTCTGCGTCCCCTGACAACCTCCCGCTCCCGTCACCGTACACGTATAAGTGCCCGCACATAAACTACTGGCATTTGCGGCCGAGCCTCCCGAAGGCGCCCATGAATAAGTGAATGGTCCAGTGCCCGAAACTACAGTCACGGCTGCTGTTCCATTACAGACTGTACAGGATGTTGAGTTGGTTGATGTTCCGGAAAGCACGAGTGAGGATGTTGTTACGATCATCTGATCACTGACGGTAACAGGTACTCCATTGCAATCCGTGGATGTTTCCTGGAATGTGTAGGTTGTGGTTGTCGTTGGACAAACAACGGTTGTTGCCGTTGCCGAAAGAAGTGTTGCACCTT
>CAYMZV010000020.1:26162-27642 GCA_964394965.1 uncultured Chryseobacterium sp. | reverse complement strand
CGCGGGCGACTGAGGAATGGCGCTTGTGAAGGCAATGACCGTGTGGTATCGTTCATTGAATATTGTTGACGGTAATAATCCATCCACTCAATTGTGAGTACGCGCATGTTCACGCCAATGACAAACAAAAAGGAATTCTCCACGTTGCGGCTCACTTTTGTCATATACAGGATATTCGGAATGACAGCCGGAGAATATTTTTCCGCAATGTAATACCAAATCGATTGTCCTGCATAAAGCGCATCTTCTCCGGTGAGGTGATTGAATTTCTGATAACGCCCGCTCATGATTCCGTCATTCACACGGTTGTCGGTTTCACTGTTCCAGCCTTTCGCCACATAAGCGATCAATCCTTTGGTGTACCATTCGGGCAAATTCAACAAGGTGGAATTTTTCACCATGTCGCGCATGTTGCCGCCATACATCATTTGATTGATGAGCACTTCAGCAATTCCGGCGCGAATCTGCTCTTCGAGATTTACGTGATCATTTTCGTAATACAAAAAAACTTTTCTGCCAACAATGTGCGTCACACCGCCCACATTGGTTTCACCGTCACCCGCCGCAGGCAATCCGACATTGCTCTGCTTGAAATCTTCCTGCTTGTTGTAAACAATGAATTGAATACGGTCATCCAATGTGTAATCGAAAAATTTCTCGATGTCTGCAATGTGGCGTTTTGCTGCACGTGCAACATAAATCGCCAATTCCTTTCCACCCGTGTTGTAATAGACTTCGTAATTGTCAAACTTGTAATAGTTCCATTTGAAATCCTGGTACTGAACGCGGTTTTGTCCGAAATCGGTTTGGGAACCGTTATAGAATTGTCCGAATGAAAAATAGGGAAACAGCAAACCGGCAAGAAGGAAAAATATCCTGCGAAGCGAAGAAGGGAATGATTTTACGTTTGAGAACTTATCCATTGTGGTTTTTCCAAATCATTATCATTGCCGCATTGCATTGGGGAGAAGCATGCCGCATTTTTAACTGCTCGACCTCGCAGAGCCGAGCTATAAAGTTAGGGAAAGTTCTACTTGTGGACAAACGGATTTCCAACCCGTGAATTTGTCGTTGTGCTAATGTTTTTCTAATGAAAGAAGCACTTTTTAATGGGCAATTCAACGCATCGGCAAATTAGCACATTACCTTTGCCGAATGGTTAACATAAAATTATTCCCGTTCAATCCGTTTTACGAAAACACCTATGTCCTTTCCGACGAAACGGGTGAATGTGTCATTATTGATCCGGGCTGCCATGATTCGGAAGAGGAGCAGGAATTGAAATCGTACATCGAAAAAAAGAATTTGCGTCCGGTGAAGTTGCTCAACACGCATTGTCATATCGACCATGTTTTCGGAAATCCTTTTGTTTCCGAGAACTGGAAACTGCAATTGGAAATAAATCCGCTCGACTTGAAAGTGCTGGAATCGTTTCCGCTGGTTTGCCAGATGTACGGTTTCAACGGAAAAATCCAACCCG
>CAYMZV010000020.1:0-26152 GCA_964394965.1 uncultured Chryseobacterium sp. | reverse complement strand
GAACCGATCATGACGTTGCTGGAAGGAAAACAGGTGAAATTCGGCAACACCGTTCTCGAAATATTTTTCACGCCCGGACATTCACCCGGTAGCGTTTGTTTTTATCATGCCGAACAAAAATTCCTGATCGGAGGCGATGTGTTGTTTCAGGGAAGCATCGGCAGAACGGATTTGCCATTGGGTGATCACGATACCTTATTGAAAAGCATCCGCGAAAAATTATTTGTGTTGCCCGATGATGTGGTGGTTTATTCCGGTCACGGTTCACCTACGAAAATAGGGATCGAGAAAAAGACGAATCCGTTTGTGGGCGAAGGAAGTTGATGTGCCGATTGAAATGTCAGAAGCAATTCGCAACGGAAAGGAATCCCCAGAGGAGAATGAACAGTCCGTCACCGAAAAAGGAAAAATAATATTCGTTTCTCGAAGGGCTGCTTTTGACAATGAAAATCCCAGCAATGACACACCAGGAAAAAATCGCGGCCAGTTGATTTTTTGTGCCGATTGAATAATGCCAGAAAAGGGAAAATGTTCCAGCAGCGAAAATCAACAATACAAAAAGTGAAATGACAATTGATTTTTTTATTCCCACCAAGGCAGGAATCGTCTTTAATTTTTCACCGTCATAAAAATGATCGCGGATGTCGAATGGGATTGTCAATGAAAATATCATTGCGCAAAAGGAGAAAAACCAGATGATGACAGGCGTGGAAATCCAGTGGATGCCGGTTGGATCGGAAGCGGTCGCGGGAAGCAAGACACAAACCATTCCCCAAACCAGAGTGACGATAAAAATTTTCGTGGATGGAATTTCACGCAACCGTTTCCATTTTTTCCTTGTTGGAATGATTGGAAAATCATAGGCGAAAGAAAGTATTCCCGGCAACAACGCGATGATTTGCGAACGGTGATACAAATGCAAAAAACTCCAGCCCGCCGCAATCGCCGCAATCGCGGAGGCAACAGCCAAGAAATAACGGTGATCGATATTCCATTTGTGACGGGAGAATTTTGTCTCGATTTTCTGGCGTTGGAAAGCGGAAGGCAAACGCTGAAGGTTGTACAGGAAAAGTGTTCCGAAAAAAACAAAAATGAAAAGTTCGGGACGAAGATGAAATCCGAAAATTATTTGGGAAATCCCGACCAATGCTATTCCGCAAAAAGCAACATGGAGATTGCTGTAGAGGTAAAAATCAAAAGCGGGTATAAAAATCCTGCGGAACAAGACTATTTTGCAGCGCCGTTAATGGCTGCGGAAGTTGCAAAGCCTGCCACCATCCCTATTCCACCCCATACCAAAGCACGGAACACCCTGCGTTTGCGCGCTTCCTTTTCGTATCCCAATAGATAAGTGTCGTACTTCAGGTAATCGGGATTGGAAACCGTTCCGGGTTTGATCTTGACCCGGAAAAAAGTGGTGCTTGCGGAATAGGCAAAAGGCGGAATGAACGTGACGAAAAAATTCTGTGTGAATCCACCGGCAAATCCGGCAGCAAAAGCACCGGCACTCCACCACGGACAACGGTAGGCGCGCCTTGCATCGCGTTCGCCCTCGAGGAAGAATTTCACCTCCTGTGGTGTGTAATAATTCCCGAACAAGGTATCCTGTTTGTAAAAAACGGATTCCGTTCCCGTTGCTCCATACTTCACGGAATAAACCAAATCCAGATCAATGAAGTCGGCTTTGAAATCACCTTTTCTCGGAATGAGAATTTTCAATTCCTGGTCAATGGAGTCTTTCACTACGCCCGTAACCGTTTTTCCACTCATGAGATAAACAGTATCGAGAGCGGGCGTTGTCTGCGCATGAACGAAATTGCAGAGGAACGAAATGCACATTAACACAATCAATCTTTTCATACAGCTCTTTACTTATGTTCAAAGATAATAAACCCCGTGTATCCAACGAATTGATGACACAAATCAGCCAACAATAAACACGTTTTCTCCTTATCTTTGTAGCCGTTTTCCGACTTTGTTGACAATAAATAAACAGAACATTTTATACGCAACCTCAATACCAAATACCCAATACCAAAATGGCAACTGACAACTTCACAAATCGACATATCGGGCCTTCTGAAAATGACGTGAACGAAATGCTGAAAACAATTGGCGTTTCTTCCGTTGATGAACTGATCGGACAAGTGATTCCCTCTTCCATCCGTTTGAAAAAACCGTTGAATGTTCCCGATGGATTGAGTGAATTCGATTATTTGCGCAACCTCGAAACTGTCGCTGCCAAAAACAGGATTTTCCGTTCCTGCATTGGACTCGGATACAATGGGACAATTGTCCCTCCCGTCATTCTGCGGAATGTTTTGGAAAATCCGGGTTGGTATACAGCCTACACGCCTTATCAGGCGGAAATTGCGCAAGGACGGTTGGAAGCGCTGTTGAATTTCCAAACCATGGTAATGGATCTTACCGCCATGCCGATTGCCAATGCTTCCTTGCTTGATGAAGCCACGGCAGGAGCGGAAGCGATGTTCATGATTTTCGGAAACCGCAGCCGTGATGCGGTGAAAAGAAATGCGAATAAGTTTTTCGTTTCTGAAAATTGTTTTCCGCAAACGATCGATTTGCTCCGTACACGTTCGGCACCTTTGGAAATTGAATTGGTCATTGGGGATCACAAGACTTTTTCGTTCAATGAAAATTTCTTCGGTGCAATGCTTCAGTATCCCGACATCAATGGGGAGATTTGCGATTTCAGGAAATTTACCGATGACGCACATGCGGTAGGTGCAGGTGTAGCGGTGGCGACCGATTTGCTCGCGCTTGCCTTGCTCACTCCTCCGGGCGAATGGGGTGCGGATGTTGTTTTCGGAAATTCGCAACGCTTCGGCGTGCCCATGGGATATGGCGGACCTCACGCAGCTTTTTTTGCAGCGCGCGAAGATTTCAAACGCCTGTTGCCGGGAAGAATCATTGGTGTTTCGATTGACAGCAATGGAAAGCATGCATTGAGAATGGCTTTGCAGACACGCGAACAGCACATCAAACGCGACAAGGCAACTTCAAATATTTGCACAGCACAGGCATTGCTCGCTATCATGGCAAGCATGTATGCAGTGTACCACGGACCGAAAGGAATCCGTGCCATCGCTGAAGAGATTCATGGCAACACCGGAATACTCGTTTCCGCCTTGGAAAAAGTGGGATTGAAAAAAATCAATTCGAATTATTTCGATACGGTTTCATTTGAATTGACCGATGGGATTTCCGTTTCATCCCTTCGCACAAAAGCGGAAGCGGCGAAAATAAATTTCCGTTACGGAAAAAATTCGGTGCACATCAACATTGACCAAACCATTCAGCCGAATGACTTGGCGGATATCCTTTCGGTATTCGGGGCAACAGTCGGAAACACTGCGCCTTCCCCGATTACCGGAAATCTCAAGCGAACAAGTTCCTATTTGACACATCCTATTTTCAACACCTATCATTCCGAAACGGAAATGATGCGTTACCTGAAAAAATTGGAGAATAAGGATTTGTCACTCGTCCATTCCATGATCGCTCTCGGATCATGCACAATGAAATTGAATGCGGCGGCGGAATTGATTCCGATCACTTGGCCGCAATTTGCAAATCTCCATCCGTTCGCTCCGGTTGATCAGGCCGAAGGATATAAGATTGTCATTGACGAATTGAACAAGTCATTGAGTGAGGTAACGGGTTTTGCCGCCATGTCCTTCCAACCGAATTCGGGTGCGCAAGGCGAGTACGCAGGGCTCATGGTGATTCGTGCCTATCATCTGAGCCGTGGTGACATGCATCGCAATGTTGCACTCATTCCAACGTCGGCACATGGAACAAATCCGGCTTCAGCTGCTATGGCGGGAATGAATATCGTATTGGTGAAATGCGATGAAAAGGGAAATATCGATGTGGATGATTTGCGCGCAAAAGCGGAACAGCACAAGGAAAAACTTTCCTGCCTGATGGTTACTTATCCATCAACACATGGTGTCTATGAAGAATCCATTATCGAAATAACTTCCATCATTCACGCGAATGGCGGACAGGTGTATATGGATGGTGCAAACATGAATGCGCAAGTGGGTTTGACGAGTCCGGGAAATATCGGCGCTGATGTTTGCCATTTGAATTTGCACAAGACATTCGCGATTCCGCACGGTGGAGGCGGACCGGGAATGGGACCGATCGGAGTTGCCAAACACCTTGTTCCGTTTTTACCATCGCATCCGGTTGTTGCAACAGGAGGTGAAAAAGGAATTCATGCCGTTTCAGCCGCGCCATTTGGAAGTGCGTTGATACTTTTGATTTCTTACGGTTATGTAAAAATGCTCGGAGGAAATGGAATGACACAATCCACAAAAGTGGCGATCCTCAATGCGAATTACATCAAGGAAAAACTGAAAGGCAATTTCGAAACGCTTTATACCAACAGGAATGGCCGTGTTGCACACGAAATGATTTTACAGTGCGCGGATTTCAAACGGGTGGCAAAAGTGGAAGTGGGTGACATTGCAAAACGATTGATGGATTATGGATTCCATGCACCGACGGTTTCCTTTCCGGTGCATGACACGTTAATGGTTGAGCCGACAGAAAGTGAACCGAAATCTGAACTCGACCGTTTCTGCGAAGCGATGATTTCCATCCGTAACGAAATAGCAGAAATTGCAGATGGGCATGCCGATGTGAATGACAACGTTTTGAAAAATGCGCCACACACGGCGGAGAGCGTGATCAGTTCGGATTGGAAACACAATTACTCGCGCGAGAAAGCTGTTTTCCCGTTGCATTGGGTTCGCGAAATGAAATTCTGGCCAAGTGTCGGAAGGGTTGACAACGCTTATGGCGACCGCAATTTGGTCTGTTCCTGTTTGCCGATTGAAGCCTATATGGAACCGGCCACAACATAAATCGGAAATACCCGTATGAAAAATAAAAGCCAGTCACTGTTCAAGACTGGCTTTTTTCATGAATGATTTTTCTTTTGGTTTCAGAAGGAAATGATTCGCGGAAAAAGCGGTACACAATTTTTACCTTTATCTTGGCGTTGATAAAACTGCATTTCATAACGCTGTTATCCAAATGAAAAAAATCTGTCCATCACTTGTTGCACTTTTTTTTTCCATCGGAGGAATGGCTCAAGGCATGAACAGGACGACCCATCCGATTCCGGGAAATGTTCATTTGACAAATTCCCAAACGGCATCGGTCATCCATCCGAATTTGAATCCGCAGGCGATTGGCGATACTGTTTTTGTTTTTGACGGACATTATTTTTACGATTGGAATGGAACACTTCCGGGAACGTTCAATGTTCAGACGCAAGATATCGATGCGGCACAAGTTGATCCGGGTTTGCAATCGACAGCGTTTTGGCCGACTTCATCTTTTGTTTTTTTCTACGAAATAAATCCGTCGAGTCCGCTTCATTATGCACATGCCGACACTGTTTTTTTCGCCGGAGCAACTTCTTTTTTCAATCCGGTTGATACAGCCGACAATTGGTTGGAGATGGGGCCGATCCATGTTCCGGCAACTGGGGGAACCTTGAAATGGAGACACAATTACCCGGATGTAAATTATCGTGACGGATATGAGATCCGTATCAATACAACAGGCCTGTCTTCAACTGACTTCACGAATGCACCCTTGGCAACAATTGCGGACAATGACAGTACAACAACCACAGACACATCCGACATTCCGCACATTACATTTTATCAGCGTTCGGCGAATGTGAGTGCTTATGCGGGACAGGACATTTACATTGCCGTTCATCACAATGCGGATGACATGTCCATTTTGTTTTTCACCGATCTTGTTTTGCTGGAAGGTCCGACCGGTGTGGCAAACATGGAAACGAATGGATTTTCAGTGGGAGAGAATATTCCAAATCCTGCAAACGGTTCCACTTCGATCGGTTATTCGCTTGCAAACAGCGGAGACATTCTTTTTGATGTAATTGACATAACCGGACAGACAGTTTATGCAGAACATTTGTCGAATCAATCCGCGGGAGTCCACCGTTTGGATTTCAATACCACCCATCTTTCCAATGGAATGTATTATTACAGTTTTCTTGTCAACGGCGAAAAAACAACACGCAAGTTCATTGTGGAAAATCAGTGAGGCATTGCGATTTCCATTTTACAAGTGTTCCATTTCGGTTTTTGATGACAGTGGTAATGATTAGAAACCCGATAGAAATCATTTCCAATGCCGTAAGGGCTATCGATTAAATTTTATCTTTGCAAAATCTCAAAACAAAATCTCAAAACGAAAACCAATACAAATGAAAAAACTTTACTCTATCGTTGCAATTTTAGCAATAGGACTTGCAGCACATGCACAGCGCCAAGCTGTTCCTTCAAACCAAGTTCTTCGCGGTCATTCCAATAGCTCACGCGCAATTACCGATACACTTTGGTGGATCAACGCGTCTGCAACACCGGTTGACTATGTTTCAGTTAACAGCAGTCAAGTTCCAATCGGTTATGTTTGCGGTACTGATGGATATGGAGATGTAGGTAAAGTTGAAGCGTTTTCCAATTCATCCAATCCTGTTGTGATTGACGGAGCGATTTATTGGTTCGGCTACAAACATTATCTGTCAAACAGCACAGCCTCTACCATTGCATTCAATGTGTACAAGATGGATGGAACAGGTGTCGACGTGGCTTCGGCTCCTGCCGCTACCGGTATTGCTCCCGGTACAATCGTGGCAACTACAAACGTTACACTTGCCGCATTGGATACCAGCCTTATGCTTGCGAGCGCACAAGTTGTGATGTTCCCGACTGCAGTTTACACAACACAGGATTTTGCCGTTGGATTTGACATGACAAATGTGAACTCGGCTGATACAGTTGGTTTTGTTTCTTCGACAGATCTTGATGGACAAGGTTTGGATATGTCCTGGGAAAAATGGAGTGATGGAACATGGCACTCTTTCCTCGAGCCAGGCAATTGGCAGCTCGATATTGATCTTGCCATTTTCCCATTGGTTGAAATGAACACCGGTGTCAACGAAACCCCTTTTATCGGTGGCGTTAAACTGGGTTTTGCAGGTCCTAACCCAACAACAGAAAATACCGTTCTGACTTATGGTTTGCAGAACAATGCAAAAAATGTAACGATCAGAATCGTTGACGCACAGGGTCGTGTTGTGGAAACACAAAGTTTGGACAACCAGGCTGCCGGCAACTACACTTATAATGTAAATAGCTCCTCTTTTGCAGCTGGAACATATTTCGTTCAACTTCAAGCCGACAACAGTCGCATTGCAGTTAAAATGGTTAAAAACTAATTAGAATAATTTTTCCTTGGACACCCGTTGCAGTTGAACTGTAACGGGTGTTTGTTTTGGGATCAGTCATCTTGAAGAATCCTGAAAGCAGTACCAACTATTTCTCGACAAGGGTGTTTAAATATTTGATAATATTTGATAATCCTCTATATTTGTAAAAAAACAAAACCCAAATTATCATGAAACAATTATACATTCTCTTCGGAGGGCTTCTGTTAGCAGGAGGGATGATGGCACAATCTGCTCAGGCTCCATCATCGACACACGTGAATCGTCAACCAGCTTCTACACAGACAAAACAAAAAGTGACATCGGCACTTTATCGCACTTCTTCTTCACAATCAACACAATCCACTTACCACGCATTCCTCAGCCACACTGACGGTGCAATCAATTTCATTGATCCGGGTAATGCGAGTTCAACATTTACACTTTATTTGGACGGTGTATTCCAGGATTCTTCAGTTCAATCCGTTTACAGCAATGGAACTTTCCACATCACCACACAAAAAGCGGGTGGCGTATTCGATCCAAAATCAACACAGGAATTCCCTGGAATGAATCTTAATGCAACCACACCATACACAATTGATACAGTATGGATCGGTGGAAATTATACAATCATCCCAGCTCACGCAGCAGCTGGAGACACACTTCAAGTTGAATTGACTTGGGGACTCCAAACACCAACTCCGGCTTACTTCCAAGGATTGGTAATCACAGCTCAGAACGAAGCTTGGACAATGCCTTTGAATACAACTTCATTGTTGATGGGTAACCACAGCTTCTCTACAGCCACTGCAGCAAACAAGATGGTTTTGAAACGCGTTCTTACAGCTGCTGACACCGGATCAAACAATCCTAACTACCCTTACATCGATGTAGTTCCAGCTACTCCGATCAGCATTCCTGCCAACAACATCGTTGCTGTTCAATACACCTTGATTCCTAAAGCTGCTTATGCCAATGGCGATATTTATTTCGATGGCGTTGGTAACACAGCTACAATGAACTCTTTCAACTCCTTGATTTGGGAAGAAACAGCTCTTGCATCTACAGGTGGAAGCAACTATTTCTACGATCCAACATCACAAGGAACGAGCGGAAATTTGAACAACACAAGCCGTTACGGTCAATGGCCTGCTGCTCAAAGCTTCCTTAACGGTTGCATGCTTCCATATACAAATGATGGTTACATCTGGGCTATGTCAATCTCTGCAAGCAGTGGAGCCGGTATCGCTACAAACGATGCAGCTGGGTTGAGCCTTGATCAAAACATGCCTAATCCTTCCAATGGAAACACAATCGTCAATTACAGCATGAATGATGCTGGAAACGTTTTCTTCACAATCAATGACATCACAGGAAAAGAATTGATGAACGTGAACGAAGGAAAACAAACAGCAGGAGCACACCAAGTTGAGTTCAACACTTCAAACTTGCCTGCCGGTGTTTATTCTTACACATTGAATGTTGACGGAAAACGCCTTACCAAACGCATGGTGATTTCTGAATAATATTCTTCCCTTTTAAAAAAACGTCACGCTTTTAGCGTGACGTTTTTTTATGCAAAAATTTTTGAGTTGCGGTGGAATTATTTCCCGCTTTCCAAACGATCACGGAAAGCCTTGAGGAATTTTGTGGCGTAAACAAAATCGGAAAGTTCCTTGTTGTGTGACGTAAGGATTTCGTGGCGCGTTCCCTGCCAAAGCTTTTTCCCCTTGAACATGAATGCAATGTTGTCGCCGATTTCCAGAACGGAATTCATGTCGTGTGTGATCACAACCGTTGTCATTTGATACTCTTCCGTAATCTCCTTGATCAATTCGTCAATGAGAATGGATGTTTTCGGATCGAGACCGGAATTGGGCTCGTCGCAAAACAGGTATTTCGGTTGGAGTGAAATTGCACGTGCAATGGCTACGCGCTTTTTCATTCCACCGCTCAATTCCGCAGGATAAAGCTTTACAACATTCGGAAGATTGACGCGGTCGAGACAGAACAGGACACGTTCCTTTTTTTCGGCATACGATTTTGTCGTGAACATCGACAAGGGAAACATCACATTCTCTTCGACAGTCATCGAATCGAACAATGCCGCGCCCTGAAACAACATTCCGATTTGCTGGCGAATGACTTTCCGCTCATCAAAATCCATTTTCAGAAAATCCTTTCCGTCATACAACACTTCTCCCTGTTCGGGTTCAATCAATCCCACCATGCATTTGATCAGAACGGATTTTCCCGTTCCCGATTCACCGATGATGAGATTCGGTTTTCCCGCCTCGAATTGAAAGGAAAAATCGCTGAGAATTATTTTCTCACCGAAAGCCTTGCTCAGGTTTTTTACTTCGATCATGCGAGCAGCAACTGTGTGAGGATGAAATTAAAAAGAAGCAATACGATGATGGAATAAACCACCGCACGCGTACTCGCCTGTCCGACTTCCAACGAACCGCCCTTCGCGTAATATCCCTGGTAAGCGGAAACAGATGGAATGATGAACCCGAAGACAAGTGTCTTTACGATTGCATAAAAAACATTGTAAGGGCGAAAATCATATTGGATTCCGTAAACAAATTCATAAGGCGTTACAACTCCCGCAGCCACACCCAATACAAATCCGCCGACATGGCCGAGGAACATGCTGATGACAACAACAAATGGGGAAATGAAAACGGAAGCGAGGATTTTCGGGAATATCAAAAAACTTGCGGAATTCACTCCCATCACATCCAGCGCATCAATCTGTTCTGAAATCCTCATGTTGCCGATTTCGGATGCAATGCTTGATCCGACTTTTCCGGCGAGAATCAATGAAACAATTGTAGGGGAAAATTCGAGAATGATGGAATCACGTGTAGCGACTCCAACTGCGTAGAGCGGAATCCACGGACTTTCAAAACCGAATGCGGATTGGATGGTGATAACCGCGCCCATGAAAATGGAAATGATGGCGACAATTCCGAGTGAGCCGATTCCAATGGCATCGATTTCCGCGAAAAATTTTTTCCAGAAAATGACAGGCTTTTCAGGTCGACGGAAAACCTGTTTGAGCATCAGGAAATACTGACCGATATGATAAAATATGCGAAGCGGATTCATCAGGAAGCATTAAAAGTAAGCAATATTCAGCAGTGAAAAAGTACGAAACCCATTACCGTTGCGTTTGATAAAATGTTAACGCATTTCTTTTTCGTATATTTGAATAAGGATCTCCCATGCACCGCCTCAAAAGAATTCTCCCTTTCCTGTTTGCCTGCGCCATCATGACAACAACTTTGGATGGTTGCTGGATTTTTCATAAAAACAAATGCGGAGATTGCCCGAATTTCAGCAAAAGTGCGAAACCCAAAAAGGGGAAACACCAGCATTGAAAAGGAACTTGTGATTTTTTTCAGTTGTCCGTTTTCGAAATAAAAGAAGATGAAAATTTACAGAGTTGCTTTATTTGTTTTTCTGTTTTCGTTTTTGACGATGGCGTTGGAAAGTTGTTGGATGCTCCGTGGGAAAAACCATTGCATCACTTGTCCGCCCGACAAATGGGGTGGAAGCAAGGAAAAAAAGGGAACACATCACAACTGATTCTCAGCAGTTTTTTTAGTGCATCCAACTGTTCACCGGTAGCTCGGGCAATTCTGGGTTCTGAATTTTGAATTGAATGTGCAAGCATGAAACTTCAGGAAATGCAATTCCCCTCGTCCCTTTTAAAATACCCTGTTTTAGGTACAAAAGTCATTTTTTGAACGGAGGGCTTGGCGTTACCTTTGGATCATGGTAAAAAAGATGGACAATCTTGCGTCGTTGGCGCCAGGGGAGAAAGCGGTGATCGATTCGTTTACGGACGAGGAACTTTCATTGAAGCTTTTGGAGATGGGTTGTACGCCGGGAGAAATTGTGGAGTTGGAAAAAGTTGCGCCGTTCGGCGATCCGATTGCGATAAATATTTCAGGATACGTTTTAAGTTTGCGTCGGGCGGAAGCTGCAACAGTAAATATCCGCCGCATCAAAAAAAAATAATCCCTCATTTCCGTGGAAAAAAAAACCGAGTCTGTCGTCCATCGGAAAATTGCACTTGTGGGAAATCCCAACAGCGGAAAATCCACACTCTTCAATGCACTTACGGGATTGCATCAGAAAACGGGAAATTTTCCGGGAGTTACCGTTGACAAAAAAACGGCGACGGTAAAAAAGGAATTCCGCCACAAAACATTTTCACTTCATTACACCGATCTTCCGGGAACCTATTCACTTTACCCGAAATCATTGGACGAGGAAGTTGCCGCGCGTGTTTTGACGGAAGACGACAACGAGGACAAACCCGATTTGGTGGTGATTGTTGCCGATGCGACAAACCTGAAACGGAGTTTATTTCTCGCCGGACAAATCATTGATTTCAACATTCCCTGCATTCTTGCGCTGAACATGATCGATGAAGCGGAGAAAGCGAATTTCCATATTGACAAAGACCGGTTGTCGAACCGATTGGGAATTCCGGTTGTGGCGGTGAGTGCAAGACAGAAAATCGGAATCGAACAATTGGAAGAAACGATTTGCGGAGAGATTTCAGAACCCGCTTACCGTTTCATTGATCCTTCGAATATAGCCTCTGCTGCGCAGAATCTGATCAAGAAAGAAATCAATCCGCACTTCAAGGATTTTCAGGCGTTGCACCGAGCGCACCGATTGTTTGAATCGAACAAGGAGTGGCAGGAAAAACTTTCGGCAGTTGGATTTTCACCTTCGGGTGCGCAGGCGGAAGAAAGTCTTTTGCGTTATTCCATCATCGGTGAACACATCAAGGAATGCACGGGAGAAAAAGCGGAGCGCCCGGCATTGACAACGCAGCTGGATAAAATCCTTACCCACAAAACCTGGGGTTATGTGATTTTTCTCTTCTTGATGGCAGTGGTTTTCCAGACGATTTTTTTTCTCGCAAAATTTCCGATGGAATGGATTGAAAGCGGATTTGGCTGGTTGCAGGGTTGGTGTGCACATAATTTTCCGGCGGGAATATTGACGGATCTTTTTGTGAATGGGATTCTTGCGGGATTGAGCGGCGTTGTTGTTTTCATTCCGCAGATTGCACTTTTGTTTTTCTTCATCGGTTTGCTGGAAGATTCGGGTTACATGGCGCGCGTGAGTTTCATCATGGACAAGCTCATGCGGAGAATAGGTTTGCACGGACGAAGTGTGATTCCGCTGATGAGTGGAATGGCGTGCGCCGTTCCTGCCATCATGAGTACACGTACGATCAGCAATTGGAAAGAACGGATCATCACCATCATGGTTACTCCGCTGATGAGTTGCAGTGCGCGATTGCCGGTTTATACACTGTTGATTTCATTGGTGATTCCGGATAAAATTGTGGGAGGCATTTTCAATCTGCAGGGATTGGCATTGATGGGAATGTATCTGCTCGGATTCATTTCTGCGATAACGGCAGCGTGGGTGATCAGCAAAATAATAAAGGCGAAAGAAAAAAGTTGGTTCATCATGGAACTTCCTGTTTACAGAATGCCGAAATGGTCGAATGTTTTTTATACGATTTTCGAAAAAGTAAAAGTGTTTTTGTTCGATGCGGGAAAAATAATCGTGGCCATTGCAATAATACTTTGGGTGCTTGCCTCGTATGGACCGGGAGATGAATTCCAAAAAACGGAATTGGGAATAAATGTGCTGAAACAGAATCCTCCAGCGGTAGCGGTTTATGCAAGTGAAAAAAGAAAAGGGGAAAATGAAAAACAGTTTCAATCGGATTCTGTCAATTGGGAAAATAAACTCAAGCTGCTCGAATCGAAAAAATTGGAACTTTCCTACGCAGGCCATCTCGGGAAATTAATAGAACCAGGAATCCGTCCATTGGGATTCGATTGGAAAATCGGAATCTCATTGATTACATCGCTTGCCGCGCGGGAAGTTTTTGTGGGAACGATGGCAACCATTTACGGAGCGGGTGACGCGGACAATGTGCAACCCATACGTGAACGCATGCGTGATGAGCGCGATCCGGTTACGCATTTACCCGTGTACACATTGGCAACCGGAATTTCACTGATGCTGTTTTACGCTTTTGCGATGCAGTGCATGAGTACGGTGGCTGTAGTACGAAGGGAAACGAAAAGCTGGAAGTGGCCGATCATACAATTCACCTACATGGGAGTGTTGGCCTATTTGGCAAGCCTGATTGCCTATCAGATTCTGAAATGATTTTTTCATGGGATCCGAAGAACTCTTTCGGAGGATTGAAGTGCCACATTGTGACCACAATGTTGGAAAGCCCCAGCCCCAGCATAACCGAGGACTTGAATCGGAAAGCCCGATTTTGAACGCAGTCGAAGGCGCACGCCCTAGAATACAACTCCAATTGCCATTGTATATTTTTTCCTTGTCTCTCCTCTCAAGTCTTTCGTCCCCCTTTATTTAGAAGTGATCTAAATTCATGGAGAAATACATTCCCGATAGCGATTGAATAACTAAATTTGCCCCGATTAAAAAATAAAAAGGTTGCTCGCTTCAGAAGTACAGACGATAGATAAACAAGCCCGCCAGAAAAGCGGACAAGCCGGTGTGATGGGTAAGTTGACCGATTATGCGCAGTTCATTAAACTCAGGTTGGCATCTCTTGTTGTTTTTTCAGCAGTGATCGGTTATTTCATTGGAGTGCGTGAGGCGGGAGAATCTTCGAATTGGATTCAACTTACGGCATTGATTCTCGGTGGTTTTTTGGTGACCGGATCTTCGAATGGTTTCAATCAAATCATGGAGCGTGATTTGGATAAGTTGATGTCGCGCACACAGAATCGTCCTTTGCCTACAGGAAGAATGTCGTTGCGTGAGGCTTGGATTATCGCAATCGTTACCGGAATAATCGGAATTGCACTTCTCACTTTTTACACAAACATTCTCAGCGGAATTCTCGGTGCAACTGCATTGTTGCTTTACACATTGGTTTACACGCCCACAAAAAGGCTGACACCGTTCGCAGCTTTCATTGGAGCATTTCCCGGGGCAATTCCCCCAATGCTGGGATGTGTTGCCGCCACTTCCGGATTCGGAACGATTTCATTGGCAGCCTTATTATTATTCGCCATTCAATTCATGTGGCAGTTTCCGCATTTCTGGGCAATAGCGTGGGTATGCAACGACGATTACAAAAAGGCCGGATTCAATTTGTTGCCATCACCCGGTGGACGCGACAAGGCAAGTGCATTTCAGGTGGTGATTTATACCATTTTTTTAATTCCGGTGAGTCTCATGCCATTGCTCTTTCATCTTTCAGGAATCATTTCCTCGATGATTGTTTTGGTCGCAGGAATTCTTTTTCTCGTTCAGGCCATGAGGCTTTTCCGTGACTGTGAAGTGCGGTCCGCGCAAAAATTAATGTTCGGGTCATTCATTTATTTACCTCTTGTACAACTTGCATTATTATTCGGATAATTTTCCCCAATGGACGCTACACTGAAAATGGACGAATACGAACTGAGAAAACAAAAAGCTCAACGGAACATGATGTGGCTGGGCATTGGCAGCATCGTCATGATTTTTGCGGGATTGACAAGCGCTTACACCGTAAGAAGGGGAGCGGGCGATTGGTTCAGTATTGTGCTTCCACAAATATTCTGGATCAGCAGTGCGGTCATTCTTTTCAGCAGCGTGACCATGAATATTTCCTTGCAGAGTTTCAAGAATGATAAAACCAAATCGGGAATTCTTTTTTTGGGAATTACATTGGCGCTCGGACTTGTTTTCGCTTGGTGCCAGTTTAAAGGTTGGGGCGCATTGACGAGAAACGGAATTTATCTGGTGCAGGCGAAAGGCCAGACTTCACTTATTTCAGGATCATTTATTTACCTGCTTTCCGGATTGCATTTGGCTCACATGGCAGGCGGAATTTTGGCATTGCTATTCACTTTCATCAGGTCACTTTTGGGTCGTTACAGTTCAACAAATGTCCATGGCTTGAGGATTTGTGCCATCTATTGGCATTTCCTTGATGCATTATGGATTTATTTGTTCGTGTTTTTAACGATTTTTAAGTAAACTTGCACCGCGCAGAATTAATTTAAAATAACAACCAAATCTCGGCCTTGTCGGGACTAAACAGAACCACTCTTATGTCAGGAGCCTCTGCAGATGTAAAACTAGCCGGATGGGACGGAGCAACTTCCCCCCTGCGTGCGAGCTATGGAAAACTTTTCATGTGGTTTTTCCTTATTTCCGACGCATTAACTTTTTCCGGATTTCTTACTGCATATGGATTTTTCCGTCACCGCTATGCCGGTGAATGGCCGATTCCTTCCACCGTATTCCATCACTTCCCATTTTTGGAAGGACATCATCTTCCATTGATGTATGTCGGTCTCATGACTTTCATCCTCATCATGAGTTCGGTTACAATGGTACTTGCCGTTGAAGCCGGTCACCGCAACAACAAACGCCAGGTTTTGATTTGGATGTTTGCTACCATTATCGGCGGATTGATGTTTGTGGGTTCGCAAGCTTGGGAGTGGTCAAATTTCATCAAGGGAACCGATCACGGTTCGGTGCTTTATCAGAACCGCATGTATCAATTCAAGGTTGATGAAAAAACACATATCGCCGATACAACAACCCTTGTTTTCAAGCAAAAGGAACTTTCCAAAACAGAATCGGCCGACATCATTTCCAAAGGTGAACGATTCTATGGGGCGAACCTTCATCACAATGAATACGGTCACACGGCATTCGCAGATTTCTTTTTCTTCATTACCGGTTTCCACGGATTCCACGTATTCTCGGGAGTGTGCATCAACATCACCATCTTCATCATGGCCCTGCAAGGTGTAATGGAAAGGCGTGGACACTATGAGATGGTTGAAAAGGTCGGTCTCTATTGGCACTTTGTGGATTTGGTGTGGGTATTCGTATTCACATTCTTCTACCTTCTCTAATCGATATTCAATTACAAAAAAACTGCAACGCTTAAAACAAAAAAGCTATGTCAGAATTCAATGATCCATTTCCCAATTATGAAATCCTTGCGCACCCTGACGAACCGCATGGAAAAATTGCAAGACGCAAACTCTGGAATGTTTTCTGGCTGTTGCTCATTGTAACTTTTGTTGAAGTCGGAGTGGGGCTTTATGCTTCAGAACATGATGTCAATAAAACTTTCCTCAAATGTTTCTTCATCGGATTCACCATTGTGAAAGCCTATTACATCGTTTATACTTTCATGCATCTTGGAGAAGAGGAGCGTTGGACAAAATGGATGATCATTGCACCATTTACCGGATTCATCCTGTATCTCATTTTCATGATGACCATCGGTGAAGGGAATTATTCAAAACAGCACCGCATCGATGATCCAATCGGTGGCAATGCACAACAGGTCGATCAGGCAGATAAAAAATGAAAAAGCGTCTCACGCTCTTCTCTATTCTTTTATTGCCGCCAATTATTTACATCTATTTTGCGCTCGGTGTCCCCAAGACTTTCCGGGCGCCTTTTTTTGGTCCACGTCATGCCATTGAAGTGAAAGACAAAAACGGTAATCCGAAAACCGACACAGCTTACTATTCCATTCCTCCTTTTCGATCCAAGACAATCAATGGCGGAATTTTCGACAGCAAATCGCTTGACGGACATTTGTATCTCGCGCTGTTTGTGGATCCCGATTCCATGAAAAAAACATTGCCGATCCTTGCGGAAGATATTCTCACCAATAAGTTGACCTATACCTATTCGCATTTTGTTTTTTTCTATCCCGGAGATTCTCTTGGAAATCCAACAAAAGACGCACCCGATTTTGCAAAGGAATTGAAATTGGGAACGGATACCGCGTTTACAGTTTTTCTACCGAGAGCAACATTCGATTCATTGCACAACACGGAATATTTCATTCCCGACGCAACACGCAAAAAAGATCCATGGGCAACGTGGAGCGATGCAGTGCTGATTGATCACAAGGGAAGGATTCGCGGCTATTATAACATACGCATGGCGGCGGAAGTGAAAAAAATGAAAGAGGATGTACACTTCATTTATTTCCGTGATGAAGCGGCTGAAACAATTGAAAATTCTACAGTCGAACAGAAAAAGAAATGAGACGCACCTTCATTTTTACAATGGTGATTTTATTTTTTCTGTCGTGCCACAGCGAAAAGGCGAATGACGAATTCGGAATGGATTCGACATCGGCGCAAAGCGGTGTTCAGCAATTGCAGCGGTTGATGATTTATTACCCGATCGACTCCGTTGACAAAAACGGAAACAAGACTTACCACGAAATTTCCGATGTACAACTCATCGCACAAAACGGAAAACCATTTTCAACTTCCTCTTTCCGCGGAAAAATTGTCCTGTCCGATTTTTTCTTTGCAAGTTGTCAGGGAATCTGTCCAAGAATGACGTCGCAACTCACTCGCGTGCAAGCGGCATTTCCAAAAAACAATGATTTCGAAATCGTTTCCTATACGGTTGATCCGGATCGCGATTCGGCAAATTCGTTGGAGCAATATGCGGAACGTTTCAAGGCGGATACGGCACAATGGAAATTTGTAACGGGGCCGAAAAAGAAATTGTATGATCTTGCGCGCTACGATTATTTCCTTCCCGTTCAACCCGGCAATGGAAATTCGGAAGATTTCATTCACAGCGATCAAATGGTTTTGCTCGACAGGCAGTCGCGCGTGCGGGGATATTACAATGGAACCGATTCCCTCGCGGTTGACAGTTTGATCAGCGACATAAAAATTTTACTGAAAGAGAAATAAAAAAGACCATGAGCGAAAAAGCAATTTTCAGATTGGTGATGATTGTGACCGCAGCAGTGCTTGCATTGGTCGTGATCCTGAACTTGAAAATCATTCCACGTCCGCTGGAAACACCTGCGTTTGTTTACCATCTTCCGCTGTTGCATGCATTGATCAACGGAACCTGTTCGGTGCTGCTCATCATTTCGTATCTGGCCATCCGCAGGAAAAAAGTTTCGTTGCACAAAAAATTGAACATCACGGCATTCATCCTTTCCGCATTGTTCATCGCGTCGTATGTGACTTACCATTATCTCGCAAATGAAACGATGTTTCCCAAGGACAATTCGCTTCGACCGGTTTACCTTTTCATTCTCATCACCCACATTTCCTGTTCGGCGATTGTTCTTCCGCTGATCCTCATGTCGTTTTATTACGGATTGCAAAACAACATTGTGAAGCACCGCAAACTCACACGGTTCAGTTTTCCGATCTGGCTGTATGTAACGGTTACGGGTGTGATCGTTTACCTGATGATTTCGCCATATTACCTTCACGCCTGAGAATTCCCTACCTTTGTAGCATGAAATTCAAGCTGTTTTTCCTCTCGGCAATTTTTCTCCTCGGCTCATTCGCCATGCATGCACAATGCTCGATGTGCAGGGCTGTTGCCGAATCGGGAGACAAAAACGGACAGCATGTTGCAGGCGGATTGAACAACGGAATACTTTACCTGATGATCATTCCCTATGTCCTGATTTTTCTTTTCTTCCGCAAAAAAATCTGGGGTTTCCTGAAAGAATTGCGCGCTTTGTGGAATTGAGTCACAGATTACGCTGTTAACGCAGATTTATTTTCCACCTCATTCAGGAAATTGGAATGCGGAATTTTCACTAATAATTTCTCAAGAAGAAATACCGCACATCGGGAATCTGTGCGTTGAAATACCCATAACCGCCTTGCACATTCGTCGGATAATTTATGGGCTCACCTGAAAGTTGATTGAAGAGACTGGAAGACCGTTTGTAGGCGGTGAGAAATTCATAATAGCCTTGTGTGATATGCGCGATGGTACACGCAATGGTATCTGTCAATCCAACGCCGAACAATTGCTGGTCGCGTTTCAATTTTCCATTCTGGTCAAAATCGGCATCGCTGATCAAATCAAATCCGTTCAGTTCATTTGTGCCGCGTGAAAAATAATTGTTGATGTCGAATGCACTTGTGTCCTGACTTTTCCGGTAATAACAAGCCACATAATAATCTTCGCTCGAAGGGAAATCCGTCAATTCGTAATGGATGAATGCAGCGGTGTCATTGCCGACCAAACGCTTGAACGGTTGAATGGAATCGAAATGTTCTTGCGGCAGCAATTCCGTTGTTGCAGAAACCGTTTCTCCCGTTGATGGATCTTTTGCGTGGACAATGTATGTTCCATAATTTTCCAGCAACACATTCACACTCGCGTACAATCCGGGCGTGAGCATGTACAACGTATCCGTTCCACCCGGATGCGTGACGGTGACAATTGCATTGGGAACAAGTATGCGATTGAGAAATGAAGCCGGCATGGTGTCCTGATTTCCTCCCGGATCAAGCGGGGAAAAACTTCTTGTGAGTCCGACAACCATGATGCTGTTGGGAACAATCTGCGAACAGATCACCAATTTTTCGGCTGCTGGTTTCACATCAATGTCAATCGGTTTCGGCCGACATGACATTGATGTGAAAACAGTGATCAGGAAAGGGAAGAAATATTTCATGCCGGGAAAAATTTAAAATGTGAATGGGAAAATGCTTCTGGAATAGTCCCGTCCCGAAACTTCGGGAGCAGGGAGCTCCGCCTCCCGATTCTTCGGGACGGATAGCGGGAAAAGGTTTTGTAGAAAAAAAATATTTCCGTTTCTCATTGTTTTTATTTTTATCAATGCAATCCTTGATTCAGATCGGTTCATTCTTTTTGCAATTCGTTTCTTCTCAGAATTTAAAATTGTAGGCGATCGACGGAATGAAACCGAACAATCCAACGGCTTGATATTTATAACCGCCATGTCCGTCACTCACGACTTGGATTTTATAAGGTTGTGCACGGTTGTAAACATTGTAGGCGCCGATTTGCCATTCGCCGGTCCACTTCATCCATTTGCGGTTCAATCTCGATTTCATCACAAAATTTATATCGAGACGATGTGAGGGTGGAAGTTGAATTGCGTTCTTGTCGGAATAAATCGGAAGGGTGTTTATTTGCGAAAGTGTTGCATCGGGCATTAGGAATTCTCCTGTTACCGGTGTGAATCTTTGTCCGGTGCTGTATACCCAAACCGCTGCGACGGAAAAACGTTTTGTGAAATCGTAGCTGAGTACGATTGAAATGTCGTGGCGGCGGTCATATTTTGCGAAGTAAGGATTGCCCTGGTTCAATGCCTCGAATTGGCGGATGGACCAGGAAAGCGTGTAGCCCACCCAACCCGTCAATTTCCCTTCGGTGCGTTGTGCAAAAAATTCGAATCCATAAGCGTGGCCTTTTCCACTCACCAATTCCTGTTCGTAATTGTCGTTCAACACCAACACGGCACCTTCTCGGTACTCGATGAGGTTCTGCATCCATTTGTAATACGATTCCACCGTGAAAAGCGTATTAATCTTTTCCGCATTCAAGTTGTATGCAAACGCAACCTGATCGCAATAGAGCGGCTTCACATTTTTTGTAACCGGATACCAGAGATCGGTGGGCAATGCGATGGAGGAACTGGAAACCAGATGCAGGTATTGTGTCATGCGCGAATAGGAAAATTTCAGCGATTGTGTCCTGCGGAAATTCCATGTGGTGGAAAACCGCGGCTCGGGAGAAAAATAAAATGCATTCGTTGTCGCCAACGCAGACAGGCGCATACCATAATTGATTTTGAAATTGCTGTCGAGGCGCAATTCCTGGTTGTAATATAAACCAACTTCATTCGTGTACACTTTTGTGCCTTGACGCGAACGCAAATAATCGGCAATCTCCCCGGCGGTGCTTACGACATTCGGACGGAAAATGTGCATGGTGTAAGACGCACCGTAACGGATGGTGTTGTCGGGATTGACATAATAGCTGTAATCGTCCTTTACACCGTAATCGGAAATGCGCGATTGCGTGAGAAATGAATTTCCCGGAATTTCCGCATCCACATCATAACGGAAACGCGTATGGATGAGCGACACATTCGAAAAAAGTTGTGGGCCGAATGTGTGATTCCATCTTGCCGTGGTTGTAAAATTCCCGAGACGGAATCCGCCATCGAAAAACGAACTGTCGGATTTTGTTTTTGTGCTCAAGACATCGTCACCGAAATAACTGCTGAAGAAAATCCTGTTCTTGTCATTGACGATATAATTCAACTTCAGGTTCGCATCATAAAAATAATACGGCAAGACATTTTGTCCGTGATACGCCAATTTGAAAACCTGATCGATGTATGATCTTCTTGCAGAAAGCAAAAACGAACATTTGTCTTTGATGATCGGCCCTTCAATGGTGAGATGCGAAGAAAGCAAACCGATTCCTCCCACAGCATGAAAATGATCCGCATCACCGTCTTTCATGCGGATGTCCATCACCGAAGAAAGCCGCCCGCCATACTGCGCAGGAAATCCTCCCTTGTACATGGTAATGTCTTTTAGCGCATCATTATTGAAAACGGAAAAGAATCCGAAGAGATGAGATACATTGTACACAACGGCCTCATCCAATAAAATCAGATTGTCGTCACCCGATCCGCCGCGCACGTACATTTGGTTTTGCCCTTCACCGCCGCGCTTTATTCCCGGCATGAGCTGCACGACCTTGATGATATCCGTTTCACCGCCAATAGTCGGAATGGTTCTGATTTTATCAACGGGAATTTCAATGGAACTGGTTTGTGTCGAAGTGACCTGGTCCTGATTGCGGTTTGCCTTGATCACCACTTCCTTGTTCACAACGGAAGAGGTTGTCAATTTCACATCCGTTTTCGTATCCTGAAAAAGTGCGATGGAAATTTCCTTTTGTTTGTATCCGACATAGCTGTAAAGAAAATCGTAATTGCCGGCCGGAAGCGTGATGGAATAAAAACCGTACACATTTGCAGAGCCGCCGCTCGTTGTCCCTTTCGCAAAAACAGAAGCGCCGATCAGCATTTCGCCATTTGCGGAATCGGAAATGAATCCGCTTACGGTGAAAGTTGCCTGTGCCTGCAAATGAATGGAGCAAAACAAGATCAACGGCAGGAATAGGAAGGAAAAACGTTTCATGAAAAATGAATGAGCGACAAAGTTAGACGGGCAAGGGATGCGATTTGTTACTTGAAAGATAGAAAATTGAAGTGCGAATTGCGAATCCGGACGAATCTACGGAAAGCGAATTGATGCAAATTGTTTGGCGCAAGTGGTTTTTTCTGCAATTGGCGGATTCGAGTTTTTCATTTGCAATTCGTACCCCATTTCAATCAATTTTCGTAAATTTGTCCCAGTTCTTTAAAAGCAACTTATCAAGAAAGGCTGAGGGATTGCGCCCTTTGAAGCCTTGGCAACCCTTTTAGTGGGGAACGATGAGTTCGGGGCATGGAGCAAAAAACTCCGGACTCCGACTCCAGATTTCCAACTAAGCAGAAGGTGCCAATTCGCATTCCGGAATTTTCGGAAGGAGATAAGTCAGAGGCATGATCTTAAATGAAAAATCCCGATCCCTTCTGACTCAACAGATGGGATTTTTTATTTTATCCACCTACACAAAAAAGTTTCGGTGGACGATGTATGAAAACAACAGAACGTTTTTCCGATCGCGTTGAAAATTATGTGAAGTACCGCCCGGACTATCCCAAAGCGGTGCTGAACATTTTGCAGGATGCGGGTGTGTTGAAAGCGAATTCACGCATTGCGGATATCGGTTCGGGAACGGGAATTTCTTCCCAATTGTTTTTGCAAAACGGTTGCGAGGTTTTTGGAGTGGAGCCGAACAGGGAAATGCGTGAAGCGGCGGAAGTGTTTCTGAAAAGCAAAAAAAAATTCCACAGTGTAAATGCATCGGCGGAAAATACAACGCTTGAAAACAATTCGATTGACATTGTCCTTGCGGGACAGGCATTTCATTGGTTTGATGTGGAGAAATCGAAAACCGAATTCAAGCGCATTCTCACAAAAGATGGAAATGTGGTGCTGATGTGGAATGACAGAAGAACGGATTCAACCGATTTCCTGAAAGCGTATGAGGATTTGTTGAAAATGTTCGGAACGGATTACCTCAAGGTGAATCACAAGAACATCGATGAAAAGATTTTCGATTCATTCTGGGGAAAGGGAAAATGGAAATCCTTTACCGTGGAAAATTTCCAGGATTTTGATTTTGACGGATTGAAAGGACGATTGTTTTCATCCTCCTATGTTCCGCCGGAAGATCATCCCGACAGTCCGTTCATGGTGAGTGTGCTGAAAAAAATATTTGCACGTTACCAGGAAAATGGAACAGTGAGATTCGAATATGACACAAGGGTTTTTTACGGACAACTATAAAACAAAAACAGATTCCAGAAATCAGGTTCCAAAAAAACGACTACACAATCTTGGAATCTGAATTTTTGAAACCGGGCATTTACAATTTGTGATTTATGAATGACATAAAAAAAGAATTGGAGAAACGTGTCCTCATCATTGACGGAGCGATGGGCACGATGATTCAGCGGTATAAACTTTCCGAAGCGGATTATCGCGGGGAACGTTTTGCAAATTGGCCGCACGACTTGAAAGGCAATAACGATTTGCTCGTGCTGACACAACCGCAAATCATCAAGGACATTCACAAGGAATACCTGAAAGCGGGTGCGGATATTCTCGAGACAAATACATTCAACGCGCAAAAAATTTCATTGGCGGATTACCACATGGAAAGTCTCGTCTACGAAATGAATTTTGCCGCTGCGAAAGTTGCGAAACAGGCGATAGAGGAATTCAACAGCCCGGTCCCGAAATTTGTGGCGGGCGCAATGGGACCGACAACGAAACTTTCTTCCATGTCGCCCAATGTGAATGATCCAGGATTCCGTTCCATCACATTCGATCAACTGGTTGAAGCGTACACCGAACAGATCCGCGGATTGATTGACGGCGGAGTTGACCTGTTATTGTTTGAAACGATTACGGATACACTGAATGTAAAGGCCGCGTTGTTTGCCACACAGAATTATTGTGAAAAGATAAACCGCAAGATGCCGGTGATGGTTTCGGGAACAATTACCGATGCAAGCGGAAGGATTTTATCGGGACAAACGACGGAAGCTTTTTTGAATTCCGTTTCGCATGTCGATTTGTTGAGTGTGGGATTGAATTGTGCACTCGGTGCAAAAGAGATGCGCCCTTATCTCGAAGAACTTTCCACCAAAGCCCCGTTTTATGTGAGCGCCTACCCGAATGCGGGTTTGCCGAATCAGTTCGGTGAATATGATCAGGACGCACATGAGATGGGACATCAGATCGAGGATTTTCTCAAGGCGGGATTTTTAAATATTGTCGGAGGCTGTTGCGGAACAACACCCGATCACATCAAGCGGATTGCTGAGTTGGCAAAAAATATTCCTCCGCGCAAAAAACCGAAAGCGGATACGTTGATGCATCTCAGCGGACTGGAACCTGTTACACTTCGTCCCGAAAGCAATTTCATGAATGTGGGTGAACGTACAAATGTGACGGGCTCGAAAAAATTCCTGCGTTTGATCAAGGACGGAAATTATGATGAAGCGCTTTCGATTGCCAAGGAACAGGTGGAAGGCGGAGCGCAAGTGATTGATGTGAATATGGACGAAGGCATGTTGGATGGTGAAGCCGCCATGACAAAATTCCTGAATCTCATTGCCGCCGAACCTGACATTGCACGTGTTCCAATCATGATCGATTCCTCGAAGTGGACAGTGATTGAGGCGGGATTGAAATGTGTGCAGGGAAAAGCGATCGTGAATTCGATTTCGTTGAAAGAGGGAGAGGAAAAATTCATCGAGTATGCGCACAAGGTGAAACAATACGGTGCGGCAGTAATTGTAATGGCGTTCGATGAAGTCGGGCAGGCGGATACCCTGCAACGCAGAAAGGATATTTGTAAGCGCGCTTATGATATTCTGGTGAACAAGGTGAATTTCCCTCCGCAGGATATTATTTTCGATCCGAATATTTTTCCCGTTGCGACCGGAATGGAGGAGCACCGGTTGAATGCGCTTGACTTTTTCAATTCGACAAAATGGATAAAGGAAAACTTGCCATTCGCCAAGGTGAGTGGGGGAGTGAGCAACGTTTCATTTTCATTCCGCGGAAACGATCATGTGCGCGAGGCGATTCATTCCGCATTTTTATTTCACGCCATAAAAAACGGGATGGATATGGGAATCGTGAACCCCGCGCAATTGGTGGTGTACGATGACATCGACAAGAAGTTGTTGGAGTTGGTGGAAGATGTTTTGCTGAATCGCCGTGATGATGCGACGGAACGTTTGGTGAATCATGCGGAAACACTGAAAGGGATTACAACGGAAAAAACGGAAAAGGACGAAGAGTGGAGAAAAGGAACTGTCGAAGAAAGATTGAGCTACGCACTCGTCAAGGGAATTGTGGATTACATCGATGTCGACACGGAAGAGGCAAGATTGAAACTGGGCCGACCGTTGTTTGTGATTGAAGGTCCATTGATGGCGGGAATGAATGTGGTGGGTGATTTGTTCGGAAGTGGAAAAATGTTTTTGCCGCAAGTGGTGAAGAGCGCGCGCGTGATGAAAAAAGCGGTTGCCTATCTCGAACCGTTTTTACAGGCGGAAAAGGAAGCGAATAAATTGGCGGGAATAGTCGGTGACGGCAGACAGAACGCCGGGAAAATATTGATGGCAACGGTGAAAGGCGATGTGCACGATATCGGAAAAAATATTGTGGGGGTTGTGTTGGCCTGCAACAATTATGAAATCATTGATTTGGGTGTGATGGTTTCATGTGATAAGATTCTCGCGGAAGCGAAAGCGCATAATGTGGACATCATCGGATTGAGTGGATTGATTACGCCTTCGTTGGATGAAATGGTGCATGTGGCAAAAGAAATGGAACGTTTGGATTTCAAGATTCCATTGATGATCGG
>CAYMZV010000019.1:0-27931 GCA_964394965.1 uncultured Chryseobacterium sp. | reverse complement strand
CGAATGATGGAGCAAACAGCGATGGGATAAAATTTTACGGAGTAAGCGTTCTGAATTCTTACTCCTCGCTTTTTTATTCCTACAACAAATTTTTCGGTTTGTTGCTGCTGCTTGCTTCATTTTTTTATCCCGCTTCCGGAATTGCAGGGCTCACCGGAATTTTCACGGCCATCATCCTTGCAAAAATTTTCCGTTACGACAAGTCGCAGATTCTAGACGGGACATTGACATTCAACAGCATGATGGTCGGCATCGGTTTGGGAATCATGTTTGAATGCAGCACCGTGATGTTGGTTTCTGTGGTGATCGCTTCCGCCGTTGCATTTTTATTTACGGTTCTCGCCTGGAATATCCTGGCAAAATATAAACTCCCGTTTTTGAGTTTGCCTTTTCTGTTGACATATTGGACTGTGCTTCCCGCTTTCCGCCAATTCCATTTCATACAACCGAACGGGTTTGACATTTATTACCTGAATTTTTTATTCAAGATCGGTGGCAATACGTTGGTGGACTGGTACCATCAGGCAAATACGGAATGGTTTTCCCCTGTAGTCGGTTCCTATTTCAAAACGTTGAGCGTGATTTTTTTCCAGAACAATATTTTCACCGGAATGATCATCGCCATCGGATTGCTCATTCATTCACGGATTGCATTTTCTCTTTCGGTTGTCGGTTATGCCTGCGCATATTCCTTTTTCCGTTTTGCGGGAATTGATCTCGCCGTGTTTTTGCAGTTTCATGCAGGGTTCAATTACATCATCGTTGCCATGGCGCTCGGGGGGAATTACACCATTCCATCCTGGTCCTCTTTCGTACTCGCCATTTGTGCAACGCTGTGCTGTGTGTTGGTTGGATTGGGCGTGAACGATTTGTTTGCACATGCGGGAGCTTCCTCGTATTCGCTCGCATTCGTATTGGTAACGCTGATCACATTGCTTGCGTTGCGTCAACGTCCGTTCAATAAATTTCCGGAGCTGGTTGTGCAACAATACTACTCGCCCGAAAAGAACCTTTACAAACAGCAGAACAACAATGCACGTTTGAAGGACTTGGTTTATCTGCCCATACGCTTCCCGTTTTTCGGCGAGTGGATGGTTTCGCAGGGCTATGGCGGAAAACATACGCACAAGGGCGAGTGGTCGAAAGCGCTTGATTTTGTTTTGGTGGATGATGAACTGAAACAGAATAAGGCGGAAGGGAATTACAAGGAGGATTATTATTGTTTCGGGAAACCGATTACCGCACCGGCAAACGGATTTGTAATCGAGATTGCAGATTTGATCGATGACAATGATATCGGTTCGATGAACACTTCGGAGAATTGGGGAAACAGCATCATCATCAAGCATGCGGAAGGATTGTATTCTCAGATTTCCCATCTGAAAAAAAACAGCTTTCGTGTACGCGCAGGCGATTACGTGAAGGCGGGCGACTTGCTTGCGCTTGCGGGAAATTCAGGAAGATCACCCATTCCGCATGTGCATTTTCAGTTGCAGGGAATTCCGGTTGTGGGTTCCAAGACAATGGAATATCCGCTGGCGTATTTTATCCGCAAGGATAAAAACAGGAATTTCCTGAAAACATTTTCAGTTCCCGAAGAGGGGCAATTGGTTGCGAATGTGGAAACCAATCAATTGTTGAAAGATGCCTTTGACATTCTTCCGGGGAAAAAACTGAAATACCGTTTTACGAAAAACAACGAAGAGACAATTTGCGAATGGGAATGTTTTACCGATGCCTACAACCGAAAATATCTGTTCGACGCCGCTTCCGGCTCCATTGCATATTTCATCAACGACGAAACGCTTTTCTATTTCACCGATTTTGAGGGCGACAAGGATTCACTGCTGTACTATTTTTATCTCGGCCTGTACAAGGTGATGCTCGGTTATTATGAGGATGTAACGATCACGGACAAATTCCCGATCAGCCTTTTCATCAACCGTTATTTTTTCATCAACGATTTCATCGCCCCGTTTTTCAACCTGGTGGACTCGGAATATAATTTCGGGTATGAAAGCATTGACAATATTTATGCGCCCGAAAAAATAGAGTTGTATTCCAACACAAAAATCCTTTTTGGAAAAACAGTGAACCGTGGAATCGATTTCAAGGTCACGCTTGAAAACCATCGGGTGCAAAAAATGATTGTGAAAACAAAAACAGGAACATTCACTGCGGTATGGGAAGATTGATTTTCATATTGACATTTTTCCTTGCGGGAGAGATTTCTCTTTCCGCACAATCGCGCTGGACCTATTCCTACACCGACAGTCTCACCTATTCGCTGTACAATTCGGGAAAATGGAAAATGGTTGTCGACTCCTCTTCCGCAGCGATCAAGTCCGGTACCGATTTTTATTATTTGAGAATGCGTCGCGGAATCTCATTTGACAATATGGGAGAATATGGAAATGCCGTGAGCGAGTTCGAACACGCCTTGAAATTTTTTCCTGCCGATACAAACAGCCGTGCCTATATTTATTCGGCGGAAATGGAAATGGGAAGACGGAGTGAGGCGAGAATGGATGGGGAAAAAATGTCCGCATCCGAAAAAAACATTTTGCATTTCAAAAACCCTGTCGTCACACAAGTCGGTGGATGGGTGGGATATTCCGCATTCAACACATCCTTGCTTGGCGGTGCTGGTCAACAGGGAAATCAGCAGGGAAACCAGAATATAAATCCGGAAACAATCCAGACATCGGTTTACAAGAATCTTTATTACGGTGATTTATTCTTGAAAAACCGGATCGGTCAGCGGCTTGAACTCACGAGTGAGTTTTCCTATTTGAAATTTTCGCAACTCGAACAATTCCCACCGCCGCCGCAAATGATGGGTCCACATCAAATGCCGAAACCCACGCAATTCACTTCAACGGGCGCACAACCCGGGGTCGATTTTTCGCTCAACTATTTGTGTTCGAGAAAAATTTCCGTCGACGCTTCTTTTCTTTTTACCAATACGAATTCCTCTTCGCACAAATTGCTCATGCCCTATTCGTTTCAAACGGAACAACATCAAATCAACATTTTCGAATATGGAATCGGTGCCTCCTATCACTTTGCAAAAGCCGATATAAGTGCGCGGGGATATTATTTGCAAACGTCCGACACGGGAACCGTTTTCCAGGGCTCGTTGCTCGCCACATTTTATCCGAAGGCAAATCTCAATCTTTACATCAAGACAAATTTATCGGGTGTTGTTCTCAATTCCGGATTCCGTCCGGTCGGTGCATTGCTGGTCGGAAAAAAAGTTGCCGAGCACACATGGCTTGACGGTGAATTCCTATACGGAAATCTCCGTTATTACACGGCACCCGAAAATAATTTGCTGTACAACATGGCCGATCAGACTTCGTGGAGAATTTCCGCCACGCTGCATTTGTTTTTGGTCAATCACCTTCAAATCGATTTTCAATACGCTTACACTTCGAGAAATTCGGCAGCGCTTTCCTTTTATCAGGGAGGTGCGCCGACAAACACCACCTTCCATTATAATTCAAACCAATTAACAATTTCATCGTTATGGAAATTCTGAAAAAAAACACGGTTGTTGCATTTTCGCTTTTGCTCACTTTCACGAGCATTCAACAAACCAAGGATCTTCAATCCGCTTTCGCGAACAGTTACACAATGGAATATTCGGCGAAGTACACGGATGCGATTACCGAATTGAAAAAAGTGTACGACCCCTCTTCATACGAAACCAATCTCCGTCTCGGATGGTTGTGTTATGAAGCGAAAGATTATGCCAACTCTTCCACATATTACAAAACCGCAACCGATCTTTTGCCCATGAGCATTGAGGCAAAACTCGGTTATGTGCTTCCACTTGCCGCGTTGTCGAAATGGGATGACGTGATTCTCCAATACAAATCAATCCTGAAAATGGACAATTACAATTCCACCGTGAATTACCGCTTGGGATTAATTTATTACAACCGAAAGGATTATCCGTCGGCGAAAATTTATCTCGACAATGCCATCAACACGTATCCGTTCGATTACGATATTGTTTCACTCACTGCCTGGAATGACGTGATGCTCGGGAAAAAAGATGATGCGAAAACACTGTTCAATAAAGTGCTGTTGATTCGTCCGACAGATACGGCTGCAATCAATGAATTGAAAAACCTGTGATTTGTTTTTGCAAGGCAATCCGTTTAATGAAAAACCTTTCCTGAATGGGAAAGGTTTTTCATTTGCGATTGTCAATCGGAAAACAAAAGTGATGCCTGACAAAAATTCTTATTCCCTGATGATTTTTCCCGACTGAATGATTTCATCATTGCTCAACACCTGATAAAAATACATTCCGTCCGCCCATTTTTCCGTTGACAAAACGGTTTTGTCGGTGGAATTCATTTTTGATTCCTGAATTGTTTTTCCGGTGATGTCGAAAATTTTCAGCGTCATTTCTCCCGCAGGAATTGAATTCCCATTGTTGAGGGAAAGCGTGATCTGATTTTCAAACGGATTCGGGTAAACGGAAAAAACTGTTGCAGACAAATTGTTTTCCTCGATTCCCATTGTGTTCGTTGTACAGGTGCTTCCGTCGCTCAACAGATTGCATGTGAAAATCGAATACAAATTGTTCGACGTTTTCCTGTTCCACGACACCACGGCTTCACCTGCATTTGTAGCAACAGGATTCAGATCATAATTCGGATCAAATCCGTCGTAATTGTTGACGTTTCCGAATCCGGAACCGGGAAGTGCAAAATTGGAAGTGATCGTACCTGTTGAATCCAATTCAAAACCATAAAGTTTATCCTGGCTTCCGGTTTTTTTATAAAACACAAACATGCCTTTATTTCCATCGCTTACCGGCATCGGGTAAGCGGAATATCCTCCCGTTGTGTTTGCAACATCGTGCCAAATGACTGATCCGTTCGGCCGCACTTTCATCGTTGCCACATCATTGAATGTTTCGAGATTGTTGTACGCGATGAGAAAATCATAATCAGACTCCTGACTGATTTCGAGATAGTCGATTCCGTTTGCGGTATTTCCCGCCAATTGAATTCCGTTTGCAGACAACAAAATGCTTCCCGACGGATTCACCTGTTGCACATACAATTCCCCATTCGCACTCGATCTTGATTCCAACCAAAACACATCCGCATCATTTGAATTGTCGGCGAACAAAAAAAGATCGTGATTGATTTCCGGATAAACATTCGGTCCTGAAGAAATGGTTACGCCATTCACCGACCAGCCGGAAGATGAATTCCCATTGGAGGAATCGTATTTTTTCAGGATCAACGACGTGTTTCCGATCAATCCCGAAGCGTAAACCACATAAACGGAACTCAAATCGGGAGTAAGCGCCAACTGCGATTCACATTCACGCACGTTTGCATTTGCAGCCACACTTGTTGCAGATGCATTCCATCCGCTTGCCACATTTCCATTGAGGTCAATGTGCTGAAGAAAAATATCGGGAGAACTTGCGCTGTTTGCATTGTCGTATCGTGTCCACGTGATGTACACGCCATTGTTTTTATCGCTTGTGATGATTGGATATTTATGATTGTAGATTGTTCCCGTGCTTACCTGCACCGGATTTCCACTGTTCCACAAAGCGACTCCTGCAGAGGAATATTTCTGTACATAAATATGGCTTATGGAAGAGGCTCCGGCATAACCATACCATGAAACGATTGCACCGCCATCTTCCGAAGTGATCAGTTGTGGCGCATAATGATCACCCGTTTGTGAAATCAGATTTCCTCCTGCTGTCCAACCGCTGCGAAGTGTTCCCGTTCCGTCGTACGCGCTGAGCATGATTTTTCCGAGACCGGCTGCTGTCGTATCGGTTGCATTCCATGTGATGTAATAGGCGCCATTGCCTGCAGAAGAAACAAATGCACGATGGTGTTCATCAGCAGAAGAGGAAATTTGTGTTCCACCTCCGACCCATTGCGCAGGTGCGTTGATCATGCATGCGATTGCGAAAACAAAAAGCAGGTTTTTTTTCATGGGGTGATTTTTAAATGCCATCAATAAAAATAGCCTATTTGCCGTTACCGGAAAACATCAAAATTGCCGTTGCATTGTGGAGTTGCGGACAAAAAAAAAGCGTTCCGGAATGAAACGCTCTTTTTTCGAAAGGGAAATTATTATTGGTTCTTTGGTTTCGCTGTTGTTGAAGTTGAACCGGATTTGGTTGTGGATTTTGGTTTTGCAGCAGGGTGTGATGGTGATGCTGTTGCTTTGGTTTTTGAAGTGTCTTTTGTTGGCTTCGCTGTTTGTGCATTGATGCCGATGGCAAGCATCGTAGATGCCATAACCACAAATAATTTTTTCATTTTGTTTTTTTGTTTTTAGTGATAGGACGGCTGATGCAAATGTAGTGGAGGGGGCAATCCAAACTAAATCGGCACGTAACTATATTGTTAAAAAATTACGTTTAAAATTGCGGGGAGCTATCAATCCCAATGAAATCAGGCCTTTCGGAATGTGTGAAAAATTGTGAAAATCGAAAGGTGTGTGTTGTTTTGCCAAATCCTTTGCCCGAAATCATCCTGAGAAACACCGACTTAAAAACAATTCGATTTTTGACTGGACAAACCATAACAACAAATCATATCACTGCATTTGATGAAAAATAAAAAGCACTGCTAAAAACAGTGCTTTTCAAACCGGTGGGCCCTCTCGGGATTGAACCGAGCACCTGCGGATTATGAGTGCGTCGCATCGCACTCTCATATTTCGCTCCCATTCTGAAAACAGTAGGCATTAAACTCCATTAATAAGTATTTCAAGAAAATTTCGCACCGCATTTTCGCACCGCAAATAAGATTATTGTTTGCACTCCATTATTTCCAAAAGAAAGATAAAAATATTTTCTGCGCTGGTGTCATTTTGATGCGCGGAATAGGTATGTAGTGAATAGAGAAAATTATCACTAATACAATCAGTTTCCTTTTTGCATTCGCTGAATCGCAAAGGAAACATCACATTATATATGACCACGAAAAACGAAACACAAAATTCAATCAATAAAAATATTTATCAAAAACTCCTGCAACTCATTCCGAATTTGCCGGAACATCTCGCGCAAGGAAAAGAATACGGCAAATCGCAATCGGACGGCTTCATGGATTTGTCTTACGATTTTTTGCATGAGGATAAGAAAGGGGAATACATCATCGCATTGCACCACTACTTTGAAATGAACGGCGATCTCGTTCCCGATCCCGACATGGAAATCCGCGTGATTCCAGAAAAGGAAATTGCAAACGCACTTTCATTTCAGAATCAAATAATCTATCAGCATGTCGAGGAAGGAACAGTCCACTTGCAAAACGACCTGAACGAATTTCTTGAACAATGGCTTGACAATGCACTTTCACAAGCACACAAAATTGATTTGTCAAAAGAGCGAGAAGAATTGAATCACGATGACGAAATGGAAAGTGAAAAAGAAATTGAACTTAAAAATATTCGGGATAATAAAGAACGTGGCGAAGAAAGATTTGCACAGGAGCGATAAAAAATATTTTCAATGCTGATGTCATAAACGTGTCGGGTTCGGGTATGTAGATTACAAAGGCACACACATTATCAGTTTAATAAAAATCACATGGCAATACCGGAACAATTGCGGGATAGTCGCATGTCGTTTGTTGGTCTCAATACGGACAATGACACGGAGGGCAAAGCATTGGTCGCACTCATTGACGGAGAAAAAGCGGTGGCGGTTGTGTATCGTGAAAAAAGAGACAACCGCACATTTTATCGAACGTTCGATGCGAACAACAAGGAAATTCTACCGATGACTACTGACGAAAACAGAATCAAAAAGCAATTGAAAGATCGTGAACAGGAATTGATCGCCAGTGTTGGCGCGAATATGCTCAATGAAACAGCAAGGCAAAATTTACCAGCATCACGACGCAAGCGCACCATTGTTCGCAAGCATCGAATCGAGCCACGCAGCAGAAACATGTCACGATAAAAACAGAAATCCAAAAAACAAACAATATGGAAACGACAACAATGACAGATGAGGATGCAATCAACCTTTCTTTCCGCGACAAATTCAAACGCTGGAGAGATGGCGAGCCATGCATCGAAGTCATCGCCGAATTCGCCGACAAGAATCCCGACATGCACATCGGTCACATGGTTTACCACCGCAAAGATGATCGAACAACATACAGCGGCCTGGATGTCGCCGGTAATGAAGTGTTCTCCGAAACTCCTTCACTCCCGTACGCGAAACTGCAATTCCATCGCCAGAGGCTCAAGCTCCTGAATCTTGCCAAAGAATATCAGGAGGAACGAGAGCTCGACCCGATCCAATCGCGCGGAAGGAATGCGGAAGCAATACCAAGTCCGTATGCAGTCGAATCGCAAAAGCCAAAAGAAAAAAAGCGTGACCGATCAATTAAACGAACTCCGAACGCGAAAGGAAAATCAAAAGGAAATTCCCGGAACAGATAACACTAACAATAAAAAAAATATACACATGACAAACGACACGAACACACTCGGCTTTATTTTCCCCGAATGGGATAGGAAATTTCTTGCGGGAGCGAATGAACTCCGCAACAATGCCCTGAAAAATGCAATCATTCACGGAAAGCAAAACATTCCAACGATGACGGAGAAATCAAACGCTCCATACTTCGGCGTCATCAAAAGCGGGTATGAGGTATTCCACTCTGCGCTCTTTGGCGAAATGAAACCGGAAGTCCATGCGGCGAAATTCAAGCGGTGCATGGAAACCACACGCAAGCGTTTGGAAGAAATCGAAAGGGAAATTGAAGCATTGCGCCACGCCAACCTTGTTGACGAACGGAATCTTGACGGCAAGGTAAAACCGCAACCGATAAAACTGAATCCGATAACTATTATTTTGCTTTTGTGCATGTATCTCGGGGAAACATATTACAACGGACTTGCATTTGAATTCTATGGCGGAAGCAAAATCGGTGCGTATCTCATAGGCGCATGTATTACCATCGTCGAGGCGATGATCGCCTTTACCATAGGGAAAAACCTGAACCGACTTGAAGCGAAAGGAAAAAAGATTGATTTCAAAACCGGCGCACTTTGTTTCGTTCTCCTCACAATCATTTCGAGCATGACCGTTCTGCGCTCGCACGCAATCGCGGATTTGGATTCGACCATGCCTGCATGGGTGTTCTTCTTCATCAACGCCGGACTTATCATCGGTACAGTCATCGCATCAAGACATTTTTTCCCAACACAGAAGGAAAAAGACGAAGTGATCGCACTGCGCAAGCAATTTGAAAAAATCGAGGAGCGTGAAAAGCAAATCGGAAAACTTGCAGATGAAAAAATAAAAGTGGGGGAAACGCTTGGAAAGGAACAGGCACAATATCAGCTTGTCATCAGCCAGGCACAGCGCACGACAGAACACACGCACGCACATTACCGCGAAACCATCGAACAGTATAAGGCGGAAAATCTCATCACGCGAAGCGATAAGGGCATGCCTGCCTGTTTCCTCGCTCCCGTTCCTGAACTCAATCTCATCACATTCAATCCAGACAACCTATGAAAACAAGCATACTTCTAAAAATACTCCATGCGGTGCTGTTTGCACTCCTCGGAATTCTGATTACCGGCGCAATCCTTTTGTTTGCATCATGCGAAACTGCCAAACACACATCGAGCGACACTTCGGTTTTCATTGACGTAACAGAACCGTTGCTTGCATGGCCGCAGTCGGATGAAATTCTTGCAATGTCTGGTGTGCAAAGCGATCAGATGAATGGCGCGGAACTGCATATCTCCCTTATGAGCGATGTGAGTTTCAACAAGGAAAATGTGTTTTCACTTCCGAAAGGTGGCAACGACCTTACGACAAATCAGTTTACTCGCAAGCGGGAAGTGGAACAGTACGAAAAATCAATAGCTAATTTCTTTGATTCGCTTTCCGTTGATACTGCAATTGGTCGGCAAAAATCCTCCTTGTATCTGCCAATGGTCCGTGAACTGGATCGTTTGTCAAAAAGCAAGGCGGAAAAACGAATGTTGATTGTGTACAGCGATCTTATGGAAAATGATAATGACTTTTCCTTTTACCATCCGCAAACATTCGCATTGCTCCGCACCAATCCCGATAATATAAAATCCGTACTGCTTGCAAAAATGCCCCTCGCGGATTATTCGGGAATTGTTGTGTATTTCATCTACCAACCGAAAAATGCACAGGACGATGATGCGTTTCGATTGGTGTACGGCTTCTACAAAACATTATTCGAACAGCACGGCGCAAATCTCATCATCGGCGCAAATCTCACACACTAAAACGCTATGCAATGGCAAACAACAATGGCAACAACGGCAACGATAAAAATCTGCTCGGCGAATTTCTTTCAACAGTACTCAAATTTATTTGGAAGATGTTGCAATGGGCTTTGTGGGCGTTCCTTCGCATCATCGAGCTCATCAGCGGAGGACTTGCAACATGGATTAAAAATAATCTAACTCAATAATAAAATGTTCCAATTCATCGAGGAAACATTCCGGCTCTTGGGTGATGTCATCGAACGGCTCGCGGAAGATTTTGGAAAAAGCAAGAAGCCTAAATACGATGCGCAATTCATAAAGGAACGAGAAATTTTGTCTTCACGCAACGGCGGTTTCTGCTTGACCGGTGCGCGCAATTTGAGCAACAGACAATCATATCAAAATGCGCTTGTCATCGGTTCTACCGGAACTGGAAAAAGCGCGAATATTTTGATTCCAACGCTGATGTCAATGAAAAATGCGAGCGTGATTGTGAATGATCCGAGCGGTGAACTGCTTGCCAAAACAGGAGGATACTTAAAACGAGATGGTTTTGATGTGTTGGTTTTGAATTTTGCCAACCCTGAAAAATCAATCGGATTCAATCCAATTCATCTCACCAATACAGCTTCCGAAGTTCAAAAAGTATCGAGCATGCTGAATGAAAACGGATCATCGGGAAACAGCAAGGATAAATTCTGGGACACGATGGCAACGGGATTGGACACTTCGTTCATCAGCATTTTGAAAACACAACCCAAAGAATTTCAGACCCCATACAATATTTTGCAATTGCTCAACGCACTTGGCGCAAATCCGAAAGGAGTGGATAAGCTGTTTGGAGATTTCGCAAGCGATCAATTGTTTGCGGAATACAAATCATTTATTTCCCTTGATGAAAAAATCCAGACTTCAACCATTGCAACGGCGAAAGCAAGTTTGCAGATATTCAACGACGAGGGAGTTGCAAAAATCACTTCGTTCGATTCAATTGAAATGTCAGAGTTCAGAAAAAAACCGATTGCGCTTTTTGTGCAGACATCAATCGGCGATGCGAAATATTATTCAACGCTCGTGTCCATCTTCTTTCAGCAATTCATCAACTACATTCTTTCACGATTTCCCGAAGATCACGAACGCGACATTTTCTTTTTGCTCGACGAGGCGAGTTCGCTTAAAATTCCCGTGTTGCCGATTGCTGTTGCCAATGTTCGCAAACATCGTGCGGGGGTTTTGTTGTGTGTGCAATCCGAATCGCAACTCCAAACCAATTACAGCAAGTCGGATGCCGAATCAATCATGGCGAATTGTTTTGCAAAAGTGTATCTGACCGGACAGGATCACGAGACTACGAAGAAATTGGAAAGCATACTCGGGAAAATCGAATACAAGGATGATGACGACAAGAAAAATGTCATGCCGTTGATGACTGCGGATTCCATCCGCACAATGCCGCTTAACAAAGCAATTTTATTGTGCGGACATCACAAGCCCATTCTTGCAAAACTCTATCCGTATTATGAGAATCCGACCTATCGCAACAACAGCAAAATCCCTGCGCCGGAAATGAAATGCCAGATTCCGTTTTTCAACATTCCTGTTTTACCATTTGAAACACCAGACGAAGATGAAGAATAAAAAAACCGATACCAACCTGTGGGCGTATCTCGATACCATTGGCGTTCTTGAAAATGGAAGTGACGCAGAAATCAAAACAGCGAAGCGCGCCTACTGGAAAAACTATTATACAAAGTATCGTCGCAACCAACGCGAGGAAAAACCGGAATACAATGTTTCGCTTTCAAGGAAGAACGGTGAATACGGAAAAGTCGCCCTTGCGGCCAAGCGTCACAAAATGACAGTCACGGAATTCTTGCGCAAGGCAACGCTCGCATATCTGGACAAAACATTTTTGGTTCTCAATCCAGATCAGGTCGCTCGCATCGAACAACACTTGATGAATTGCGTGAATGAAATTTCTGCAATCACGCACACGAAAGAAAAACATCACTGGGAACGCGAACAGAAATTTGATGCAATCGCCCTACGCATTGGCAAACTTGAAACGGAGATAAAACAGACATTGTGTTTTCCGAAGGAAATAATCAATGATCGTCAAGATTAAATCATACAAACGAATCGGCGCGGTGCGCGGCCTGCTCGAATACGCACTCAATGAAAGGAAGCGACTGTTTGATAAAAATGGTCGCTCCTTTGTCGTTACCAATAATCTCAAAGGTCAAACGATCAACGAGTGGGCAAATGAATTCAAGTGGAATGAGAAATGTCGCAAGCACAAACGAAAGAATAATATTTTTCTCACGCAGGAAATAATTTCATTCCACAGGGAGGATTCGAAAAACATCACGCTCAAAAAAATGCAGGCCATGGCGCGCGAATACATGCGTCTCAGAAATCCCAATGCTGTTTTTGTCGCCTCTCCCCATTTCGATAAATCACATTGGCACATTCACATCATTGTTGCCTCGGTGGAATATCGTTCTGGAAAATCCTTGAGAATGTCGAGACAAGAACTGGCGGACTTGAAAAAAGGAATACAAAATTATCAGATTGAAAAATATCCCGAACTGTCAAAGTCCATTGTCAAACACGGACGGAAAAGAAAATCAAAAACAACAGACAGGGAATATCAATACAAACAGCGAACCGGAAAACAATCGAAGCGTGAGGAATTATTTTCTATCCTGAATGATTGTCATAAAAACTCCAAAACACAAACCGATTTTTTCGCACGCCTGCAAGGGTGCAAGCTACAAACCTATGTGCGCGGAGGAAGAGTGTATGGAGTAGTCTACGAAGACAAAAAATACCGATTCAAAACATTGGGAATTGACGTTGAGAATTTCCAGCAAAAGGAAATCCGGCGTGGAAGGGAATTAAACGTTGCAAGAAGAAAGAAAGAGAAAAAGAGAGGGCGCAACATTTAGCAATAATCATCATCACAACATGAATGAAAAAACAAAAAATCCAATTGACGTATATTCAATTGTAACCAACCGCATCATTGAACATCTTGAAAAGGGCGTTGTTCCCTGGCGACAACCGTGGGCTGAAGCGGGAATGCCCAGGAATCTTGTCAGCGGAAAACAATATCGGGGAATCAATGTGATGCTTCTGGCTTCGCTTCACTACTCTAAAAATATTTTTCTCACATTCAAACAGGCAAAGGAATTGGGCGGCACAGTGAAGAAGGGCGAGAAATCATGCCCAGTTATTTTCTGGAAGCAACTGGAAAAGGAAAACAAAGAAACGAAAGAGATAAAGAGAATTCCATTTCTCCAATATTATAATGTATTCAACATTGACCAATGCGAGGGAATTCCGAAAGAGAAGCTGCCACAAGTCACGGAAATAAAAAATGATCCGATACAATCGTGCGAAGAAATAATTGCGAAGATGCCGAACAAACCGGAGATCCGGCACAAGGAACATCGCGCATATTATTCTCCGGTGCAAGACTATGTGAACATGCCGGAAATGAAAACATTTGTTGATAGTTCAAGTTACTACGGAACGCTCTTTCACGAGTTGGTGCATAGCAGTGGTCACGCAAGCCGGTTGAATCGGAAAGAGGTAATGGAAATGAACGGTTTCGGTTCTGAATCCTACTCCATCGAGGAACTGACTGCCGAGATCGGTGCTTCCTATTTGAAATCATGTGCTGGCATTCCGATAGAAAATATTGAAAACAGCAGTGCATATATTCAGCATTGGCTAGAACGATTGAAGAATGACAAGAAGTTTATCGTACATGCGAGCGCTCAGGCACAAAAAGCTACTGATTTTATTCTTGATGTGCGAGAAGTTGAAAAGGAATTGGAATTAATCGAGAAAGATTCTTACGAAAATTCCACACTCATTCGAAGAAAAAATGATTTAAAAGAAATCAGAGAGATTGGAAATGAGGGGATAGAATTATTTAGTAGATAAGATTATGATTCTTCTTACTCCCCGTTTTAATTTTTCATAAAAAGTTCTGCAATGGACTTGCTAATTTTCATTCCTGTCAATTGCTCAATCCATAACCATTGCCCATTCGGATTACATTCAAAAAAAACATACTGATCGTTCTCATCAACAGCTATATCAAAACATCCGAAATTGATTTTAAAATAATCAAGATAGTCTTGTAGCATTCTGCTGATCGCTGAACAATCAAATGGCTGATGCTTTAAACTACGGACATTAAACCTCATGTCTTCACTTGTTTCTGGTTTCTCCTGACTATCTATGCGACATCCAAAAATCTCTTTTCCGACACAGGTTATTCGAAGCTCAAATTTTTTCTTAATATATTCTTGGTAAAGAGTTGGCAAATATTTTATTTTACTTTGAACAGCCAACAATTCTTCTTTGCATAATCTACGTGTCCAAATTCCGAATTGCTTTTGTTGATCTACTTCGTGGGTAGTAACTGAAATAGCTCCAAATGATTTAATAGCTATATCCCAATTCAAACTCTCAGCAAATGATAGGACTGTTTGTTCATCATTGGTAATTAATGTCTGTGGAATTTTAAATCCGACATTTTTTGCAACTTGCAATTGTAAAAGTTTTCGATGTGATGTTTTTGTTTTAAACGGATTGTTAATCCAAAATTTGTCATTAAGCAATGCGTACAAACCTAAAATCACTTCGGTAATCTCGGCTTCCACGTATTCAATCCCTGCTTGCTCCATTTTAAAATGCGAAAGACTAATGGGATCGGGTTTTCGATACCATACACTTGTGATATCTTTAATTTGAAATTTTTTCTTGCTATCAATAATCTCTATTAAACTTTCTTCCTGATTAGGCTTAATTGTTATTTTCAAATTTGTTGCAACATCTTCAACATTTATACGAACCCAGGGAATTGATTTAGGAACATCAAATGCATTATCGCGTTGATCATTTGACTGAGCATCTCTACATTCAACTTGCTCGTCGAAATATTTTGTCACCGGACCGATATGACCGTCTTTTTTATTCGTAATAATCAATAGCATAGGATACATTTGCAATCAATGAAACGTCACAAGAAATTTGCAACGTTTCATTGATTTGAGTTATTGCAAAAAATTAATCGTCCTTTTTTGTATCTCTTTTGCTTGAGAATATTCCACCAGCGCTATCGTCGCTCGAACTGGTAGAATAATCCCTTCCCATATTAGTAGTAAGTTGCAATTCTGGATTGTAATTGCCCTCTTCCATTAATTCGTTGTCTTCAAGAACGATTGAATAAGGAAGAGCTGCAATCACAGGCATCACAACATCTGTTTGGTCAACTAACTTTACAGTTTTCATATATAATGATGTTTATACATTGCCTACTCTTGGGTCACTTTTCGGCTTACGTGCCTTACTCTCTTATAGGTTTTCAGGATTCCCTCATTATTATATTGATAATTCAGATTAACAGAAACTTAAACCCATAACTATTCTGTGAATAGAAATCATTTTTTTAATCAATTACTACGAATTAAGTATATAAAAATATAATTTTTTTTCTAAAAACAAAATATATTACATATATTTTTTACAAGGAGTTTGGCACAATAGCAACATGTGCTTCTGGTAATTCAAAAATATATTTATTATTAAATAATTTGTGAAATTTTGCCTTAGTAAGTTGTACGGTCGTATTCTTATTCCTAAATTCTTTTGCGGTTGAATTATAATACTGCCCAGATAGGTATTCGACCTCCCCTGATGGAGTATTTGGCATTTGAATTTTTATGTTTTCTCCCATAGGATGGTACTCTTCACTTTCATCTTCAAAAAAAATGGATTGCGTTTGGGTATGTAATTTCCCAGCAACTATTAGTGTTGGGGTTTCTGATAAATTTTTCAAGATATTTTTTGCCATATTAATATCTCTTTTGTTTTCTTCAGACCAATCATCAAAACAAATAACTTTTTCAAGCAGTCCTTCCTCTTTCAGTTTTTTTAATAATGCAAAATGCCCGGCTGTAATTCTACCATCAGAACTATCTATAATTGTTCTAAAATCAATTTCTCCAGTTTGTAAAAAGTTCTGTACTTCTGGTGATAATTTTATATCCCACTCTAAAGCAAGATTCTTAAAGCCAAATTTTTTAAAAAGGGTATAAATTATTTTTGGGTTTTCCTTTACCCCATGGGTTTCTCCAAGCAGAAACAGCTTCGAGTTATTTAACTCTATCAACAAAGAATCAACGCTTTTATTGTCAAACTCTGTTTCTATTTCAGTGATTTTGGTATTGTTAATAGCCTCTAAAAATGTTAGTCGAATTTGTTCACTATTTTTTCCCTTAGTTGGTGGTCTTTCCACGTAGAATATTATACTACTTCGCTAAATGCAATTGCAATTGGGTTATTCCCACATGGATTTATCCGACAACAAACGTTTGTTACCGACTAATTCGAAATAATCAGTGTATTGTTGTTCTTTAAAACCAAAAAACAATCTCATGACAAAGACAACTGTTCAAATAAATAAAGCTGATGCTTGGGTTGATACTATGCCGGTTCAACCTACACCTGGTGGAACACTCCATGTTTCGCTCGAAGTTCTTTTTAAAGGGCAAGATGAACATCGTTATGCTTCTCTAAAAAAAAGAATACCTCAGGGAATAAATCACGCGATCCTCATTTTAGACATTGTTTTTGGAAATATTGAAATTTATATGCCCAGTTCCCGGCATTTGCAATATGCAGAAGGCCTCCAGCAATCAAGTGAATTTACTTCTATTGAAATTTATTTTGATGGTAAACCAGAAAAGACAATTACTAATATTCCTATCATAAAGTAATTCCGCGATGAAAAGAACGGTTTATATATTCCATTGCTCGACGCATTCAAGTTTATATGGTTTTACTTTCGATGCGACTGGTGCAAATCTTCCGAAGGAAGAATGTGGGGGACATTGGGTGCTGGACACAACCATTGAAATTTCCGATACTGATCCGAGGCTAATAAGTGGCCTACTTCCGAGAGATATTCTCGCAAAGTTGGATGCTGACGGCTATTTTATTATTGAGATAAAAATCACTTTTCGTGAGCGTGCAGTATAAAAGTAATTGCTCGTCTTGATACATTCTTTCTCATGAGTTGGCAGACTTGTTATGCTTTCGAGTATGAAAGTTCTGCGCAAGCCAGTTCTATTTTCCAACCCGTTATAAAAGAGTTTCTTTGCTACACTTTTTCAACCATTCAATGCAAACAATAACTAAGGAATGAGTCAAGAAATCGAATTGCAATATAAATATGCTGTTGATGCAAGAGATAAGTTAAACGATAATTATCACAAATGGATGACTTATTATTATGTAGCAAATGCTGCCATATTAGTGGCCATCACGACATTGTTTACTAAAGTTCCAGATGATAAAGGGATTCTGCCATTATCACTTATCGGTGTATTCGTCTGTACGCTTTGGCATTTATCATGTAAAGGCTATATTATTATTGGTCAAAAAGTTGGATTAATATAATAGTGCATTTTGAAAAGAAAATGTCGACGGAAAATTTAGATTTTGCTGTCTATTCAGTATTCTCTAAAAAGGTTGCTGAAAGTGAAGATAGATTTTGGCATCCGATGAAACCGGCTAACATCTCCACGCCGAAATTGACACTGCTTTTTTCTTTTATTTCCATAATTGCATGGATCACTTTTTCAATCTACAATTTCTTGCAAATTTACAATTGGCCGTTGTGCTGTAAGGTGAGTGCAATTAGTACAGCGATCGTGTTGTACTTGGTACTATATGGATTTGTTTTGCGAAATAGTGCAAAAAGTAAAACGAAGAATTCTCACAGATTAATATCAACAATTTTGATATGACATCACGATTATAAATTATTTAACCCCATGCCAAAATTTTCAGAAGAAACTTTGAATAATTGGAGAAAACCTCCAAGTGATTCGGAAGAAACAAAACTTTCAAATGCTAATCGCTTAGTTCGTGAAGCGATTTCCGCTGATCCCATCTTAAACAAAATGACTATTAGTGTTTTTGGACAAGGCTCATACGCTAATGATACAAATGTTAAACAAGAAAGCGATATCGATATCAACGTATCTTATGAAGATGCCTTTTATTATGATCTTCCACCCAATAGAGATAAAAGCGAATTTGGACTTACTGGCGATCATCCTTATGAATATCCCGAATTTAAAAATGCTGTTGAACAAGCTCTTGTAAAACATTTTGGAAGAACTAATGTTCTTCGAAGAGATAAGTGTATTACGATAAAAGAAAATAATAGCCGTGTTGAAGCAGATGTCGTTCCGACGTTTAAATACAGGCGCTATGCCGAAAAAAATAATTTTGTTCAGGGCGTTAAGTTTAAATCAGATAATAACATTTGGATTAAAAACTTTCCGCTCCAGCATATAGAGAACGGGAAGACTAAAAATTCTCAAACACAACGGAGATTTAAACGTTTGACCAGATTATATCGAAGATTGCGATATCGGATGATTGATGATGGAGTTCCTGTAAACAGCAACATCACTTCATTCCTTTTGGAATGCCTGGTTTGGAATGTGCCCAATGATATTTTTAATAATAATGATACATGGACGGAAATGTTGAAGCAATCTATTATCAATCTTTATAATAGAACCAAGGATGATGCAACTTGCAAAGAATGGGGTGAAGTTTCAGAATTGTTGTACCTTTTCAATAATCGCAAATGGACAAGAGCAGAAGTAAATATTTATCTACAACAATTGTGGAATTATCTTGAATTCGGGAAATGAGAAATTTAAATTTAAAAACGGCACTCCTTTTTATTGTTGGTATGTCCGCGTTATTCGGTTGGCTAATCATTCTGATTCAAAAACCAACGTTAAGTTTTTTTGTATTTCTAAAACTATTCCCCAAAGTTGTTACCATTGATACTATTATAATAACAATCTTTTCATCCTTCTTGTGGAAATTCAAAATATTTAAAGGGTGGCTTGTACCATTTCCTAATCTCAATGGCACTTGGAAAGGATATATTCATACAACGTGGATAGACCCTACTACCGGAAAACGACCGGGTCCAATTCCAGCAATTCTTACAATCAAGCAATCATTCTTTAAAATAAGTTGTGTTATGCGAACAGCAGAAATGTGTAGCCGGAGTACAATAAGTGATTTTGTGCTCGATTCTCATAATCAAATAAAACAACTAACTTATTCTTATGACAGTAATCCAATTCAAACTGTAAAGGAAAGAAGTGCACAACATTTGGGCACAATGGTTTTTAATATTATAGAAAAACCTAAAAGGAAATTAAAAGGAGAGTATTGGACAGGAAGAAAAACAACAGGGGATATAGAAATGGAATTTTGGAAAAAGGAACGTTTGGATGATTACCCTTCAAATTTAGGGAAGCATCCTGTTACTGCCATGTAAATTGTTAAATTTACCTTTGAAAGTGGCTAACCTCTCAACTACTGATTTAAAGCGAGTATTTATTGCTTCTATAAAGCAAGATGCTTGGGATTTTTCTTGCGAAGAGGGCAATCCTTTTATGGTACATCTTTCTAACGAGAGATACTTTGTTTATTTGAAGAATATATCTCCCGCCTTTCTTAGTCACTCGCCAGATGTAACACGAATCCAACTGAAACATGATTCGTTGTATGATTCCATCCCAAAATCAATTCCTATTGTGATTTTAGGGTATGATGGTAAGAATTCTGCATTTGTTAGTTGGAATCCCAAGGAGATCAGGAATAGAATAAACACAAGAAAAAATGTGTCGTTGTATTCTCGAAATAGTTTGCAAAGTTCAGTAAAAGGTAAAAGTATTTTAACCGGTAGTTTAAGCAATGGATCAAAGTTTATTGTGTTTAAGAAAAACATGTTGCTTGATTTTTTCAGGGATTTAGACCAGCTTTTTGAATTCGATTCAGATGAAACTCTCCCTGAAAAAAAAGAAGATCATAATGGAATATCAAAGAAAATTACTCGGATTGAAGACAAGAAATTGATTAAACAATTGACACCACTTCTAAAAAACAATCGTGTTTTAGAAGCGGCAACATTATGCCATAAGCATTATTCTAAACAACTAAGCGGAATGAGAATGAAGGATTGGCTTAATATTGCCAATGAAATGTATTTGGAAATCAATAGGAACTAAAATGCTTGTTTCAGTAATTTCCCTTTGACATCTTTTTTATTACAAGGCTTTACCTTACTAATGTCGCAATTAAAATGAATGTTGGATATTTCCAATGGTATTGCTTTGGAATCAATTTTAGGGATTGATTCACTTTTATAGAAAGAGAGTGAATCCGCAGAATGCGAGTAATCAAAATATACATCTTGGGTATTATCAATATCCTTCCCGAGACAAAGAGCAACTTTTTCTTTGAGTAGAAAAAGGCTATAGGGGCTAGAAACCTTTTTCTCAATTAATCCGATAAGTTGGGTGATATTTTTGCCAAGACCTGATTGAATTACTAATACGGAAGCAATCAACAAGGAAGAATTGGAATTCGGATTTAGTTGTTCAATTGAGAAAGTATGAACCCGCCTGTTTCTTGAAGTGCTCTTCACCTCAATCTTATCAGCGCCGTCATTAAAATCAAATGTATCTGTTGCACTGATATGCCAACTTTCAATTAGGTATTGAGGATTAGATGATCTTTCGATGACAAGCAGTTCTGCCCAGAGACCTTGAAGAGATTTTATTGCAGGTTCAGTTAACTTGCTAAAGAGCGTAACAATTTTAGCGAGTTCTTTGCGCAAATCAACCATCGTTATTTTGTCAGGTAGGTTTAGCAACATTAATAATATGATCTCAAGAAAATATCTTGTAATTTCTAAAGAATCGGTCTTGAGTGAAATGATCGTATAGGTTCCCTGAATTCTCTTATTATCCGTTGTCCGTAATTCACATTGCTTATTAAACTCTATACTGATTAAATCGAGGTTACTATCTACCGGTCTTTGTCCTGAAGTATCGGTACAATGAATAAAAAACACAGGAGTTCCATTCTCATTAATGCCAAGTTTATGTTTTCTAAATTTGGGAATTTGGGTAACAGGAATATTTCCTGCCTTAACAGTTCTTTTTGAGAGAGATTCAAATTCCTTTATTAACGTAGACATCACAAACTATTTGTTAGGATTGCCAACAAAAGTGTGGGCTAAACTTTCAGGATAATATATTCCCAAGGTATAAACTACTTTGTTACCCCATTCGATGGAATCATGTTGCAACCTGATTTTGTGTATTTGAATACACAATGAATCTTCAAACATTATGGATGTATCGCCTGGATAAACACTTTTACCTTTGGTAGATCGTCCCGAAAAGATATAGCTTATCTTATACTGCTTATTATCCAGAACCAAGGCGCGCTCTCGACCTCTTTTTACTTTGTAAGCCATTTCAAAGATATAAGCGTATTTCAATTCGGTTGTTTCAACTATATGTCTTAAATATTGAATCGTTGAAGATTTCCTAAGTGTGTCGGGCATATTGGCTATCTTAAAATCCTTGAGAAACTTAATTACTTCTTCAATCGGTAGCTTAACGTATCTATGGTTTCGATCATCCGTTTTATAATCTTTGAAAGCGGTAAACTTTTGTTCAGACCGGAAATTATCAATAAAGGAAATATTCTCGGAAATATGTTGAAGAGCGTTAAGTTGTCGCCATCCATTTAATTTATGTTTAACCATATCCGCCGTTAGAACGTTGTTTCTGGTCGGATTCATTACATTGCTTAAGATCATTACCTGTTCATATTCTTCGAGGGTTTTCTCTTGAAGTTCTCTTCTCATTATTTCCTCATGCTCGACATATTCAACATATTCTGAAATGGATATAACAGGAAGAAATACTCTACATGAGTTCAAATAATTTTGTTTATATCCAAAAAAGCGGCAACGCTGTTGGATGGTATCGGCATTTGATTTACCTACGCTATATCTCGGCATATAGGAAACGGCCAAGCCTTCAATTGTGTAACCTCTATTAAGCATTTCAGCGCCGACGAGAATATGGGCAGATGCGTTACTCCATTCAATCTCTGTTTTCTTTTGTCTTCCAGTTTTACTTATTACCAATTCAAGATTGTAGTCCAGCGTAACTTGCTTTACTTGCTCAATAACTTGTTCAAAAGTGGGAGGGGAATCAATTAGACGAATCGCTTCTGGGAATAATTTTCTGAATTCATCCACCAATTCAACTCTGCTCGGATCATTAACTGTAAGTTTATTCAAACGATCCTGCCAATTTTCCATATATGTTTTAACCCAAGTATGAAATTTTCGACTTGCATCCCTCTCTCTATCCGCATGAACCATCATTGATAAGAAATTTTCTTTCCCTTGAATATTAACAACAATAGCAACACTCATAAGAAAAATTTGCATTGCATCTATCAAACTTTGCGGGCAATCAATGAGATCATTATGCTTGTAATGATAAACCTCATTTTCAGGAATCGTCAATATTAATTCCGGTTTGTCCTTAAAGAAAACTTTTCCGCCGGTATACGTTTTCCCTGGAGTTAGAACAAGATGGAACTTTGGAGAAAGAAGATCCATTATGTTTATCAAAAGTGGGGCTTGTGGTGTCGCAGTATATTGAATGTAACTATGATTGGGGATGCTTGCTCTCAAATCAAGAATACTTGAATACGTTGAACTAAATTCGTCATCTTACCAATCTTCTGCGCGACTGTTCTTTCTGGAATATGTATTTAGACTTGCTTGGTCAGCTTCATCATCAATTATCAGTACCCCTGAACTTCCCAACGCTTCTTTTACGTCTGAGGTCTTAAATATTTTTGTCAGTTCTTCTATGTGTTTGTAATGCTTAAGCACAGTAACAAGAATTGCCGGTTTATGAAACTGACCTAATGCTCCTTTAATTTTGGATTAAATTCCTTCGTCTATAGTGGGGCTTTGATATACCTTATAATTACGGGCATTATCAGAATCGGTAAGTAAATCCTTTTTGAGACGCTTGGTTGTTTGCTCAAGTAAATTGAGTTTGATTCCTGCGAAATAAATCACTATTCTAAAACCATTATCAACTGCAAGCGCTGTCAAAGTAGTTAAGGACATAGTTTTTCCACTTTGAACATATCCAATCGCTATACCTGTAGCACTTCCTTCCTTTGTTGGATCATTACATTTTGATAAAAGTACTGCCGTTTCATTTTTTAAGGTTTGCTTTTCTTCCTCAGTAAGTTTGGTGAATCTACTAATAAGCGATGCGGTTTGCTTTCCTTCCTGAATTTGAAAAGTGCCTGGTGATTTAAGTACTTTGATTGATTCCGACATGTTACAAGTTTCTGAGAAAAGTGTTGAAATTTGTCCTCACATTTCCTGCATTCTTTGTGCCCTGGCTTGTTGAATGAATTTCAGCAATAACCAATGACCGAATAATAGCGATTATTGGTTTATAATCTTCGTTCTTTTTGAATTGCTCAAAGCGATTAAAAAATGGGTGGTGTAGATTGATTTTATACTTGGCTGATTTTTGAGTGGTTGTGCCTGCCTCTATTTCTAATGTATATAAATCAAGGACAGAGTTTGAGTTGATGAGTTCCATTTTCAGCAGGTACTCAACGCCCTTGATTTTGAAAACGTCTTCAAACTTATCAATTACTTTAGCGTTCTTAACGAATTTAATATTGTTCCTTTTGAGTGATTTATTTTCTATTTCTTTTAGAGAAGCATTTACTTTATCATTGATCGGTTTCTCAGCCTTATCCTTGTTCAAGGATTTTACCAATGACTTTGCAACTTTTTTTACATCCTCTTTTGGCTTGGATTTACGGAATTCATCAGCCTGCTTCAATAAATTGAATTCTTTATGCGTTAATTCAATTTTCAGAGCTTCCATAAAGGCCTCTATGTCACCTGCATCTTGAAACGATCCTTTATTAAAACTCACGTCAAATCCTTCCAACTCTAATTCACCGAAAAGCATTTTGTAGCGTGGGGAACCGACTTGACCGCATAAAACTTTTGGTCGATATTTTTCATCATGACTTCCTTCTATAACCCTTCCTCTACGGAAAAGTGAAAGTCCGTTATGTTCGTTGGTTGAAAGTTTACTCAAAAGGCCAATAAACCCTGTCGCTTTATGAGTACCGAGTTTAAAATTTATTGGTTTTACCCAACGTATTTTTTTTCCTGAAGGATTATTGTATGGAGATGCGAAAAGAATTTCCGGATCAGCATATTCCAACGGGCCATTAACGTTCAGAATCATTTCTTTGTTCCGCAAATATTTTCTGTATATGCTTGATAAGTGGCTTTTCAACTTGGACATTTGAAAAGCAGTTGGCGCATTTCGGGTTAACCCTTTAAGAATGATTTCGGTATAATGATCTGACTTACTTTTTTTTACGGACCGTACTGTGAGTTCTTCTTTCTCTTCTCGCAACACTTTTGATAGGTCAAATTCAACATGCCTCTCAGTAGCTTCTCCAATTGCACAACTACGTACAGTCCAAATTTCAGACAACCATATTGAAGCCGTTTTCATTCCCATTCCAAATTCATGTAAGCCTGTATTATCGGTTGGAATATTAGCTGGTTCAAAAGCACGGTGAAAATTTGTTTCATCAATACCACCAGCATTATCGTAGACCTTCATGAAATCTTTTTCACGATCAATGGTAATGTCAACTTTGAATTGATACTTGCCATTATGCAATTTTTGAAGAGCTTCTTTGTTATTCTCATAACTCTGGACTGCATTATCTACATATTCAGCAATAGCATACCAAACCTTATTTTGGAGATTACGAAAAACCCCATAAGTACCTGCTTTAAATTTTATTGAAACGGTTTTGATATTCGACATTTTAAACAGAGTTTCTCTTGATGTTCTACAAATGATTAATGCTGATGAACCGAAACAATAGTTTCCTCTTTCAATCCGTCTTCTGTCCCAGCAGGAATATTTTTTCTATCGAAAATTAATTCTGCTGCAATCATTTTTACAATCTTTGAGTTCACTGCATTGCCAAGCGCTTTAAAAGCTGCATTATCGGTTTCAGGAAGATTGATGCCCTCCAATGATTGAAGTTTCTTGCCCTCCTCTTTTGAAATATATCTCTTTTGCCAAGCAATGATGGGAATTTGAGTGTTTGTACAGACAAGAGAAGGGAAAAAATCCACTTTCTTTACCCTAATTCCAGAGGCTCTAAATTGAATAATATAATCATTGATTCTGCGTGGTAATTCTCCAACATTCCATTCCAATTTTTGCCAACTCTGATAATCATATTTAGAAATTCGCTGGACTACTTCGCGGATGTACTTCTTATTTTCCTCATAGAATTTTCTGTTCTCAGAAATATATCTCTTCTTCCAATCAGGAAATTTCTTTTTGACCCTCGCATAACTCGGTAGTAAAGCCAATTGTTCAGGTTTATCTAAGCCACTTAGACTAACTCCAAAATTTCCCTTGTACTTTCCAAGTTCATTCGGTTTTAGTCTATGAGGATAAGTCTCATCGTAAGGATAAGTAGCACCGAATTCCATGCTCCAAATCGGAAAACCGGGAAGACGAATTTCCCCAGGAATTGCACTAATGAATTCCTGCCATAATGCAAGGCATTCTATATTCTGCTTCGAAAGTTTTTTCGCACCTATTGGATTTTCGTCAATGAAATTTAAAATGTCATTTTTTGCAAGCCCTGTTTTTTGAGAATCAATATTATCAAAACTGAAACTTTTAAATCGAGTTCTCGATCCGACTATAAATATCCTCATCCGATGTTGTGGAATTCCAAAATCATGCGGCGAATAATTTCTGTGGTCCACATTATATCCAACATCTTCCAATCTCCTTTTCATCTTTTTCCAAGTCTCTTCATTATCATGTTTTGCAATGAAGGGGACATTCTCCAAAATAAAATATTTTGGTTTCCTATAATCAAGTATTTTGATAATCTCATCGAAAAGAGTGCCTCGTTCCTTATCTTCTCGCCCGAGTTGTTTTCCCGCTTTAGAGTATGGTTGGCACGGAAAGCCCGCGCAAAGAATATCGTGAGAGGGAATAGAACTTATATCATTCTTTACAATTTTTCTGATGTCACCATGAACTGTGATTCCCCAATTCTCTTCATATTTTTTCCTCAAATGCGGATCAAGTTCACTCGCAAACACACACTTACAACCGAGTTCGTGCATTGCCTTGTGAAAGCCGCCAAGTCCGGCAAATAAATCTATAAATCGAAGCATTTTCTTAATGAAAATAATGGGGTATCAGCGAGCAATAAAAAAATGCTCGTCAACAAAGGTAACTAACTATCCCATGTATCTGATTTAGCCGTTTACAAACGTTTGTTACCGACTGTTTAAAACAAATGGGAACCACTTAGTCCCAAACAGAGTCCATAAGTTTTTTAATAAAATATATTTTATTAAACCTTGGTTAATTGACGAACTTACTTCGTCTTAAACATCAAAGTTCGGCGTAAGCCATCCAACTTTTCTTTTTTAAACACTTGCTTGGGCAATAGAATTTTGCCCTCTGCTTGTGTAGTTCCGTCAGGAACTTTCAAGGGATCGAAGGGAATGTGTCCCTCGCAAGATTGCATTTGCACAAAGTGAAAACGACAGTTGAACTGTGCAAATGCAATCTTGCCACACCGTGATTTCTTTGGGTTTTATATCAACCTTTAGTAATTTCTTGCAGAAAAATGACTTTAGAAAGGCAAACAGTCAGTGGCAGAATGATTAAAGTTCCGCAAGAAAATTATTCTCGTGCTGACAACTTCAATACTGAAAAGCGAACATTTGCTGTATATGTATTCCTAATGCCTCGGCGATACTATACAGCGTATCAGTCGTTGCATTCTGCTCTCCACGCTCGATATGAGTAATAGCTTCCCGTCGCACACCTGATTCAAATGCAAGTTGTGCCTGGGATATTCCTTGCTCTTTACGAAGTTCTCGGATTTTCTTACCGAGTTTCCTCCGAAAAGCTACTGCTTCTTTGTTCGTCACATTGCAAAAGTCAGTGACCCGGAGAAAAATAATGTGCGATATGTCGCACATTTAAGCTATTTTGTTATGTTTATCGCACAAAAAAGCAAAGGCTATGAAAAAAACAGTATCACTTTTGACAATCTCTCTTTTGCTATTCTGTTCATGTTCTGAAAATCCTCGCGGCCCACAAGAAGCTAAGGCGCCAGACATTGTACCACCCGACACGCTCGGTTTTGTCGGACAATGGAAAGGATCATACACGGATTACGCATATAAAATAAGCGTCGATTTGGAAATTAAAAAAGTAGGAACAGATTTGTATGGCTGTACGTGGACGACACGAGATCAATTCGGCAGCAATAGAAAAACATATAACTGGAATGCAAAATATGGAAATCCTGTACACGCATCGTATGAAAATCCGATACTTGTTGGGAAAGGCAATATAAATGGTTTCGATAGTGTTCCTATAACCATATACGGAAACAATGGAACGGGTACCTATTTGGATGTTTCTATTCTATTTCCTGAAAACAACCAACCGTGGAACATATCGTTTAGTCATTAATAAAAATAGAATGAAAACTATCCGACAACAAACGTTTGCTACCGACTATAGTGCACAAACTATATTACGTTTGAATCTTCATGAGGTAAAAATGCTTGTTCAGAAAGAAAAACGGGGCATTCGGAAAGTGAATTTGT
>CAYMZV010000018.1:9533-28096 GCA_964394965.1 uncultured Chryseobacterium sp. | reverse complement strand
CATTTTGCATCGTCAACATTCACGTAATGCGGCGTGAGGTCTATTCCACCTCCAAACCAATATTCGCCATTCGCCAATTCGAAATAACGGACGTTCATGTGAATGATCGGCATCAACGGACTTGACGGGTGAATGACAATGGAAACCCCCGTGGCGAAGAATTTCGACTCGGTTATTTTCAACGCCTGTTGAATGTTTGCCGGCAACTCGCCATGAACAGCGGAGAAATTCACACCGCCCTTTTCGATCACATTTCCATGCTGCAGCACACGCGACCTTCCTCCTCCCCCACCTTCACGTTCCCATTTTTCCTCGATGAATTTTCCCTTGCCATCTTCCTGTTCCAGCGCAACGCAAATGCTTTGCTGCAATTGCATCAAACGATCGGCAATATTTTCCTTGGTCAACATTTTTTATTTTTTGTCGGTAGAAAAGAAAAAACTCCGGAAACAGCCCCATCCCTAAGCATCGGGAGCAAGGAGCTCCGTCGACTGGAAAGCGGGATGATTGTTCCCAAATCGGAAAGGTGTTCCGCTCCCCTTTTTCATTTTCCAATTTTTGATCTGCACATTTTCCAATTTGCGCATCACTTCACTTTCACCAATCTGTAGTCGGCCACCTGCACGATGCGCACACCGCGATTTTCGTAACCGCTTTCGGCATCGCTTCGGTAAAAATCGAATGGCTGTTGCAAGCCTTCACCTTTTATGGCGGGAAGTTTTTGATAAAAATCGGTTCCGTATGCATTCAAAGCCTGAAGAAAATACAAGCCCACATCGTATCCGGCAAAAGCATATTGATCGGGATCTCCCTTGAAATAATCATAATACGAATTCAAAAAACGCTTGGTGGTTGCACTGGAATCGTAGTCGATAAAATACGGCGCTACAAAATGGAATTGCAGTTTCTCCAGATATTCCGGATCAAGATTGTCGAATCCCATCCATGAAGAAAGTCCGTAAACAACAATCACATATTTATCCGAAAGCGTATTCAACGAACGCAACAAGTCACTGACGAAAGTTTGGCTGCCCGAAGGAATGACCAAAATATTCGCCTTGTCCTTTTTCAATAATCCTTCGAGTCCCGACATGCCACGTGTGGTTTTTATGGTGTCGGCACTTCCGGGAAAAAGGAGTTTACTCACATTGATCCGAAATGTATTTGCAGCGGCCTGCTCCTTTACATTTCCACTGGTAACCATAATCACATTGTCCGACTTGTGATGATCGCCGACAAAAATCGCGAGCTGTTCCATTTGCGTGGACATGGATGGCAACGCTTTCATGGCATCGGGATGCTTGAACAAAACCTTATTCGCCGGAGAAACGGGAGAAACAATGGCCACATGATGGTCTTTCGCCCAATTTGAAACGGTGAAAAAAGGTCCGGGGCTCAGCGGTCCGAGAATCAAATCCATGGTTGCGAATTCCGCTTTTCCGAGTGTCGCCGTCACTTTTACGGAATCACCATCGTCCACATCATACACATGCAAATTCACTTTCATTCCCGCACGGCGCATGGAGTCGACTGCGATCAATGCGCCTTCATAGAATGCAACTGCGGCTTTTGACTTTGCAGGGAATTCGCATTTTTTATCCGGGTCATTTTTCACGATGCAACCCGGATCGATGTTGTCCACATTGGCCAATTGCAACGGCAACATCAACGCAACATTGTAGATTGCTTTTTTGTGTCCCGCATAAAGTGTGTCGCTTGCCGGCGGATTATTCGAAACAACAATTGCATTTTTCTTTCCGGGAATTTTCAAATCCTGTCCGATCTTCAATCCGTTCTTTGCATCGGGATTCAATTTCAGGATGGATTCTTCGGTAACGTTGTATTGTTTTGCAAGACTGTAAACCGTTTGTCCCGATTCGACTTTATGAATGAAATAAGTGGTGTCGGCAGGATTCGATTTTACAACGGGAGCGGGTTTTTCGAAAGGGATTTTCAAAACCTGTCCTGGTTTTATTCCATTCAATGCATCCGGATTTTCAAGCAGGATGTCATTCACCGTCAATCCATACACTTTAGCAATCGCATAAAGTGTCTGTCCTTTTTCCACCGTATGATCGTAATATTTTTTACCGTCAATGGTTTCAATCTTCGTCGATTTTTTTATTTCACCCTTCTGCGCAAAAACGGGCGAAACAAAAAACAGGAACAGCGGCAGGAGAAAAAACGGCAGCGGCAGTTGCCCTTTCAACAAGAGATTTTTTTTACCGTCAATATTTATTTTTCCAACTGTCATTTCCATTTGCACCATTCGTAATTTCAAAAATCCCTGATCGGGAATTCCTATTCCCATTCAATTGTTGCCGGCGGTTTCGAACTGATGTCGTACACCACACGATTGATTCCTTTTACCTTATTGATGATTTCATTCGACATTTTTCCCAAAAACTCATACGGCAAATGGCACCAGTCGGCAGTCATTCCATCGGTGGAGGAAACCGCGCGCAATGCAACCGCATTTTCATACGTGCGCTCGTCGCCCATTACACCCACGCTCTGCACAGGAAGGAGAATCACTCCCGCTTGCCAAACCGTTTTATACAGATCATATTTTTTCAAACCTTCAATGAAGATACTGTCAGCCTCCTGCAATATGCGTACCTTTTCTTCCGTCACGTCTCCCAGAATGCGAATTCCCAAGCCTGGACCGGGGAAAGGATGACGGTGAAGAATGTTGTGTTCCAATCCCAAGGCATCACCCACACGACGCACTTCATCCTTGAACAAAAGGCGCAACGGCTCCACCACTTTCATTTTCATCGTCTCGGGAAGTCCTCCCACATTGTGATGCGATTTTATGGTTTGCGATGGGCCACCCTGTGAAATCGATTCAATCACATCGGGATAAATGGTTCCCTGTCCCAGCCATTTCACATCCGAAATTTCCTTCGCCTCGTGATCAAAAACCTCAATGAAAATCCTTCCGATTATTTTACGTTTCTTTTCCGGATCGGAAACATTTTCCAATTCCGAATAAAAGCGCTTGCTTGCATCCACCCCTTTCACATTCAATCCCATGTGCTTGTATGAATCCAACACCGAAGAGAATTCATTTTTCCGCAACAAGCCGTTATCCACAAAAATGCAATAGAGATTTTTCCCGATGGCCTTGTGCAACAGCAACGCTGCAACAGAAGAATCCACTCCGCCGGAAAGTCCCATCACCACTTTATCGTTCCCCAATTTTTTCTTCAACTCCTCCACCGTATCCTGCACGAATGAGCCCGGCGTCCAATCCTGCTTGCAGCGGCAAATGCCAACCACAAAATTTTTCAGCAATGCGCCGCCTTCCGTGGAATGATAAACTTCCGGATGGAATTGTATTCCCCACGTCTCCTCGCCTTCAATATTGTATCCCGCAAATTCCACATCAACCGTACTCGCAATCGTCTTGAAACCTTTCGGGATTTTTGTAATCGTGTCCGCATGCGACATCCACACTTGCGAATTGTGCGACACGCCACGGAACAACCTGTCCACATCATCCACATGCGAAAGGTTCGCACGGCCGTACTCACGGTGTTTCGACGGAAGAACCTCCCCTCCGTTTTGGCTGGCCATCAATTGTGCACCATAACAAACGCCAAGCACGGGAATTTTTTTCCTGAAAATGGAAATGTCCAGATTGGGAGCAGCCACATCACGAACGGAAAACGGTGAACCCGAAAGGATCACACCTTTTATGGAAGAAGTAAATTCCGGGATTTTATTGTAAGGGTGAATTTCGCAGTAAACATTAAGCTCACGGACTCGACGGGCAATCAATTGTGTGTATTGCGATCCGAAATCAAGGATCAAAATCATTTCATGCATGCCGCAAAGATAGAAAAAGCGGTGGCAAGTGACAGGTGACAAGCGACAAGAAAAATCGCATTTGAAAATCTCGAAAAATAGGCATGCATATCTCCAAATCAGGGAGCGGACACTTCCCTTTTCTTATAGACACCGTTCCCGTTCTAAAAGACTCCTTCGGAGGGCCATTTCAGGAACACTTTCCCATTCACCAAAAACCACCAACAATTCCCTCGGAATCATTTTGTAGTTCGCAGATTCGCTGAATTCTTATTTGAAGGATTTGTAAACCGAAGCCGCATAAATGGCAATCAATACAACTGCACCGGAAAGGAATGCAACTCCATCCATGTGATTTGTTGTTGCGCAATAATAAATGGCTGCACCGAAAACAATGGCTGCGCCACTCAAGAATCCCACCATCGCTTTTCTGCTGATCGTTCCTTCACTTGAAACTTTTTCAACATCTTTTTTTGCTGTTTCAACTTGCCCTTGGGCATTTGTGTAAGTGCTTTCCATGTGATTTCTTTTTTGTAAAAATCTACCATATTTGAAAATCCATGAATGAGAATGCTCAGGAAAAAAGATGATTTTCATTAGGGAAAAACGAGCCTTGTATTTATTTAGATTTGATAAACGGAAGACGCATTGTCAAAACGAAACAACATGAACGAAATTCACATCAGGCTTCTTGCGCCCACCGACGACTTGTCTGAATTGACAAGACTGTTGAACCGTTCCTACAAAAAAATGGCCGACCGGGGTTTCAGTTATTTGGCGGCAAGCCAAGATGTGGAAATGACAAAAAAGAGAATTCAGGAGGGAAAATGTTTCGTTGCCACACTTGAGAACAAAATCATCGGAACAATTTGTTATTATTTTCCCGTACGCGCATCAGCGCACAAATGGTACAACCAACCTTTCGTTGCGTCATACGGACAATTTGCAGTTGCTTCCGAATTTCAAAAACAAGGAGTCGGAAATGCATTGATTCAATTCGTTGAAAAACTGGCCTTGCAGGATGGCGCAATGGAAATTTCAATCGACACAGCGGAAAATGCAACGGAGTTGGTCAACTATTACAAAAAGAAAGGCTACCGTTTTGTGGATCATGCACAATGGGAAACTGCAAATTACAGAAGCGTTGTATTGAGCAAGCGGTTGAAATAAAGTTCGCGTGCAAATCCCGAGTGGCTTATATTAGCATTCTGGAAAAAAATTGTTCAACACAAATCATCAGAAAATAAAAAACATGCTTTCACAACTCTTTGATTGGTCATTCGAATACATGCTTCCCGTTGGCATCGTCACGTTGCTGATTGTAATGTGTCTCGGATTTTTTTACCTGCCGAATTTATTCCGCAAACGCTCTCCGATGCGATTCATCATGCTATTCCTGGTTTTCGCCCCCTTCATCGCTTATTGGTGCGCCATTTTCTCGGGAAACTACGGTTACGCGCACACTCCCAAGGAAGTTACCGCATGTGGAAATTCCATTTGTTTCATCGACACTTATACACGCAGAAGCCAATTCGGAAATCATGATGACTTGAGATTGTACATCGTCAATGCTGAGACAGGGAAAAAAACATTCCGGTCTTTTATCGGAAACAATGGCGACATTCTCGCCGAGCAGGATGGATTGCTTTTCTATAGTGCAGACCAAAACTATTATGTTATCGAAACGGCAACGGGCAATATTGTCAAAACCTATTCACCGGAAACAATTCCCAAACTGTATCCGCAAACTTCATCGGGCGTGGGCAAGATCGATTTTGAAAACGGGGAGAACGAAGCGCCAATGTCCATGCTCCTGAATGTGACTGCAAAAAACGGGAACAATTATTTCATCGATCCCTTCTCCGGAAAATTTTCCGATTCCACTTTTTCCGTTTCAACAAAACCATTGAGAAAGGATGATGGATTTGATTACGTAAAACTTCACGGTGATGGTGATACGGCAAGAAAAAGAATTGAATTCATCGACAAGCCCGGAAGTGTCGGCTCACTGCTGGCAACTTATTCGGATCATCATTACACGAATGCAAAAGCGGGAACCACATTCCTGTTTCCGGCATTCGCCGCAATGTATGGCGATGCGGGTGTGGCCATCATCAAGAGTTATGAAACAACCGACAAGATAAATTTCCTGCTGACCGGAATTTCAACCGACATGAAACAGTTGTGGCAAATCAACCAGAAGGATCTTGACAACAGCAATGAATTGAAACATTCCACGAGGTACAAGGACAATTTCATTTTCAATCTCGACGACACTTATTATTCCATCAATGCGCAAACCGGTGCAGTGAATTGGAAAGTGACGCTTTAGTCCGTGTCGATTTCCTATTTCAAATTGTGATGGATACAAAACACAAACTTCTCGAAGCCGAAGCAAAGGCTTTGCAATTATTTCATGCGATCGAATCGCGTGGACTGATTTCTCCGGGCAAATCGGAACACCAACTCAATTCTGAAATTCTTGAATTGGCCGAAAATCTTCTCGGCATAAAAAAATATTGGCATAAACGGATTGTCCGTGCAGGAAAAAATACGCTGTCGCCTTACAGTGAAAATCCGCCTGACCTGATTTTGCGTGACGATGAAATCCTGTTTTTCGATTTCGGTCCCATCTTCGAGGATTGGGAGGCTGACATTGGGAAAACTTTTGTGATTGGCAATGATCCTGTCAAAAAGAAATTGGCGAACGATGTTGAACTTGCCTGGCATGAAACGAAAAAATGGTTTCAGCAAAAAAACAAATTGACCGGCGCGGAACTTTTTCTTTTCACCACCGCTCTCGCAAAAAAATACGGTTGGACTTTCGGAGGGGAAATTGCGGGGCATCTCATCGGAAAATTTCCGCATGAAATGGGATTGGCTGATGGGAAATTCGAATTGTATGTTCATCCCGAAAATCACACTGACATGTTTGCACCCGATAAAAACGGTAACCGACGCGATTGGATTTTGGAAATTCATTTTGTGGATCGTGAAAAAGAAATCGGTGGATTTTTCGAGCAGTTGCTGACGTGAGAAGTTTCAATTCCAAATCCCCTTATTCTTAAACCAATGGGTTATACAATAAAAAAACTTTCGCCGGAAGATGTTTCATTGGCAAAACAGCTTTTCATTTATTTCCAGATTGACGACGGAATTGAAAACCCAATAATTCCCAGTGACAATTATCTCGGGAATTTACTTTCAAAAGGCTCCTTTCATGTTTTTGTTGCGTTGGAAGACAATCTCGTCATCGGTGGAATCACCGGTTATGAATTGGAGATGTACAAGGAAAGCGAGAATGAAATGTTCCTGTATGAAATCGCAGTGCACGAAAATCACCGGCAAAATGGAATCGGCTCAAAACTCATTGGGGAATTGAAAAAATTATGCGTCGAGAAAAATATAAGTGTAATGTTCGTCGGAACTTCAACCGACAATAAAGCGGCGATACAATTATACAAGGCAACAGGTGGAGAAATGGAATTGATTCCGTGGTTTGTTTATGATTTGAAAAAATAATTTCCAAATCAGACATCAACTTTCAAACATCAACAATCGAATTCAATTATTATTTTCTTCCTCCAGCCACCAACTCGATCAAATCCTTTTTCTGCAAATATTTTTTCGCCAATTCACGAATTTTCTCAGCAGAAATTGTGCGGATGGTTTTCACATAACGGTCATAATATTCATAACCCAAATCATAACCCAACAAACTTTTCAGCCGGTCGCCGATCGCAAAAGGGCCGTCTGTGCTTCTGAGAAAAACACCGATCAGGTAATTCCGCACCAATTCCAATTCATCTTCGGAAACCAATTCGTTCTGCAGTTTTTCAATCTCGAAATAAATTTCCTTCAGCGCAGCGTTCGTTACGCCAACTCCGACTTCCGTTGAAATCACGAAATAGCCGCTGTCGTACATGGACACCAGTCCGGAGCCGATTCCATACGTATAACCTTTGTCTTCACGGATATTCGCCATCAGGCGTGAACCGAAATAGCCGCCGAGTACAGCATTCAACACTTGCATTCCCAAAAAATCCTCGTGGCGTTTGTTGAACAGCACCCGTCCGATTCGAATGGCGGATTGAACGGCACCTTCCTTTTCTATCGTGTGTTCCCGCTGTGAATCTGAAACCGGATGGATCAGTTTATCATCCGCAGATTTATTTCCCTGCCAATTGTTGTCACCGAAAAATTCATCCAGCACAGACAGGATATCCTCCGGCAATTTTCCCGAAACAACAATTGTACAACGGTCCGATGTATAATTCTTTTTGTGGAATTCGGAAAGTGAATTCCTGTCGAGCGAATCGAAATCCTCCAATTTTGCAGCTGAGCCGTAAGGGTGTTTTGCACCGAAAAGCAACTCATTGAATTTCCTGCGCGCAAGAGTGGAAACCTTATCGGAATCCACAACAAATTTTTGCCGTTTGTTGGAAAGGTAAATTTCAAATTCGTTTTTTGGAAAAGCGGCATTGAACAGGATGTCCTTGACAATCGGGAAAGTGGAACGCAAATGTTTGTTCAATGAAAACAAAGTGAATGATGCCAAATCGTGTTGCGTTTCCGTTTCAATGAATGCACCGTAAAAATCCAGCTCTTCCGCAATCGCTTCCGCATTGCGCGTATGCGTCCCTTCGTCCAGCATGTCATTCACCGCGGAAGCAACCAATGATTTTTCCTGGTGGCGGATCCCTGCCTGAAAAATGAATTCGATGCGCGTCACTTCCTGAGTGCCTGCATCGAGCAGATAAACCGGAATGCCATTCTTCAACGGGAGTTTTTTCGCTTCGACGAGATTTATTTTTTCCACTTCATGAAACGCCGGTGGAGTAATTCTATTCAGGGTTGCCATATTTTTTACTGCTGATTATACGGATTTGATTTCGCTGATTCTGGAAAATGATCAATCAGCACATTGATTGATTATCAATTTTTCCTGTTCGACAGGTAATGCAAGGAAGAGCAATTCGTTTTACGCAACACTTCTTTCGCAACACGCTGTATGTCGGCGGAAGTGACGGCAAGATATTTGTCAACTTCCGTATTGATCATGTTTGCATCACCCAACAACTCGAAATAGGCAAAATTCATCGACTTGTCGAGAATGCTCATTTCGGCAAACAGCAAGGAAGATTCAACCTTGTTTTTCACCTTGTTCAATTCACGGTCGGAAACCAATGTTGTGGAAAGTTTTTCCAACTCCGTAAAAACCGCCTCTTCCGCTTGGTCAATGGAAATTCCGGGAGAAACTTTTCCGCTCACCACAAACAATCCCTTATCCATGTCACCCATTACAAAAGCGGAAACCTCGCTGAATATTTTTTTCTCTTTTACCAAACGGTTGTACATGCGGGAAGAGCTTCCGCGCGATAAAATGTCGGACAATAAATCCATCACATGATAATCCTTGTCACGGCGATCGCACATGTGAAAGGCCATGTTCAACGAATCGAAAGGCACATCACGCGAAACTTCCTGTTTGCGGTATTCGTTTTGTCTTGGTTCTTCGGGAAGATTGCGCGGCGGTTTTTCACCTGCGGGAATCGGTCCGAACCATTTCTCTGAAAGAGTTTTCACCTGTTCCGTCGTCACATTTCCCGACACCACCATGATCGCATTCTTCGGACAATAATGTTTCTTGAAAAACGCTTTCACATCTTCCATGCGCGCATCCTCAATCTGTTTGATTTCCTTTCCGATCGTCGCCCACTTGTACGGATGCACCTTGTACGCAAGCGGGCGCATGAGCAGCCATGCATCACCATAAGGTTGGTTCAGGTAACGTTGCTTGAATTCCTCAATCACCACATTGCGTTGCACCTCAAGGCTTTTTTCGGAAAACGCAAGACTCAACATGCGGTCCGATTCGAGCCACATTCCTGTTTCCAGATTTTCAGCAGGCAATGTGAGGTAATAATTGGTAATGTCGTTTGTCGTGAACGCATTGTTTTCCCCACCCACACGTTGCAACGGTTCATCGTAACTGGGAATGTTTATCGATCCGCCGAACATCAGATGCTCGAACAGATGTGCAAAACCGGTTCTGCTTTCCTCTTCATCCCGCGCACCGACGTCATAAAGGATATTGATACAGGCCAATGGAGTGGCTTCGTCACGGTGCACAATTACCTTGAGCCCATTGGAGAGGGAGAATTTATCGTATTGGATCATTGTAAGCTGTTTTTAGAAACTTCCCCTCGATTGAATTTACAATTTGTTGATTGTCGATTGTCAATTGGAAATCGGCAATCAACAAATTTGAAAATTCCAGAGTGTCCCCGGTGTGACTCGAACACACGACTCCCTCATTAAGAGTGAGGTGCTCTACCAACTGAGCTACGGAGACTTTTTTAAACAGAGTGCAAATCTAATTTCTATTTCTCAAACACAAACATTTTTTTTATTGACAAATTTTCACACGGGAACGGATTACCAATTCATCGAATTTGCGAATCAAGTATCCATGAATTTTATCTGATAACTATTCGCTAATCGCCAATCACTATTTTCGGGGCGTGCCCTCCTGCGTCGGTCGGGCTATCCGCTCCAAGTCCTCGCCATTTTGTCCTGAAAAATATTTTCGTGTGGGCTGCGGGCTTTCCTCTTCTATCCCTCACGCATTTTTTGTTTCATGTTGCAAGCTCACATCAAGGTGGTGCGTCTTTTCACTTGCAAAGTTCACCTTTCACTGAATCATACTCTGCAATGATTTCCTTCACAATTTCCCCGGCAGGCAAAACCTTTTCAATCATCGCACTCACCTGCCCTATTTCCAGTTCGCCTTCTTCCATGTCACCTTCAAACATTCCTTTTTTCGCGCGCGCGCGACCGAGAATGTTTTTCAATTCATCGGTACTTGCACCGTGCAATTCGGCATCTTCGATTTGCTTGAAAAATTTATTCTTCATCAATCTCACCGGCACAAGCTGCTTCAAGGTCAACAGTGTATCTCCTTCGTGTGAATTCACCACGGCATTCTTGAAATGTTCATGCGCCGACGATTCCTGCGAAGCCACAAACCGAGAACCGATCTGCACACCATCCGCTCCCAATGCCATCGCTGCCAGCATTTGTCTTCCGGAACCTATCCCACCGGCTGCAATCAATGGAATCGTTACCGCTTTTCTTATCATCGGAATCAAAACCATCGTAGTCGTTTCTTCCCTTCCGTTATGCCCACCCGCTTCGAATCCTTCCGCAACAACCGCGTCCACTCCGGCATCCACACTCTTTTGTGCAAATTTTACATTCGCAATCACATGCACCACTTTGATCCCTTTCTCTTTCAACATTGGAGTCCACGTTTTCGGATTTCCCGCCGACGTAAAAACTATTTTCACGCCTTCTTCAATGATGACTTGAATCTGCTTTTCAATTTCAGGGTATAACAACGGAACATTTACACCGAAAGGCTTGTCTGTTGCAGCCTTGCATTTCCGAATGTGTTCCCGTAAAACATCCGGATACATGGATCCTGAACCGATCAGGCCAAGTCCTCCCGAATTGCTCACAGCCGCAGCCAACTCCCATCCACTGCACCAAATCATTCCGGCCTGGATAAGCGGATACTTTATCCCAAAAAGTTCACAGATTCTATTTTGCGACATGGAGAATTGCTGAAAGCCGCCAAAAGTAATGAATCCGATGGGTTGAAATTTGCTTAAATGGCTGATTTTTTGTTATTTCGTAATCAGGGTAAAAACCGAAAAAAAATAATCTGCATGCGTAAGTTTTTATTTTTTCTGATTCTGGCTTCTTCACCTATGATTTTAAAGGCTCAGTATTATTGGGACTTTGGTGGAGGAATGGGCGTGTCCAATTATCTTGGGGAAATGGGAGGGAAACAGCTTACCCGCCGCGATTTTGTTTCCGATTTGAAATTCCAGGAAACACGACAAGCTGTTAATGGATTCGCACGTTATAAAATCGCCCAGAATTTTTCAATCAAGGCTGGTCTTGCTTATGCTACAATCCGTGGCGCTGATAGTCTTTGTACGAACGAACCGCGTTATTACCGCAACCTCAGTTTCAGGAATTACTTATGGGAAGCAAGTGCCGAATGCCAATGGTACTTTTATGAGGTGAATGACCTTGGACATACTTACCGTTATCGGGATAATTTCCGTGCCTACATTGGTCTTGGCCTAGGTGCAATGTATCACAATCCGAAAGCCTATTACGATGGACAATGGGTTGCACTTCGTCCGTTGGAAACTGAAGATTACCACTACACCAAAGTGACCATGACCATACCGGCCACTATCGGATTTTATTTTACCATAGATAAACATTATAGAATCGGTTGGAATCTTGACTGGAGAACAACATTTACCGATTATCTTGATGATGCAAGTACACACTACGTTGACAAGTCAAGTTCAGGACCTCTTGCTGTTGCACTTGCCAATCGTACAAACAATGCAGTGGCAAATGCCTATCAACCGGGTTTCGCCAATAATTTCGGTCCCGGGTCTTATACAGATTCGAATGGAAACGTTCATTTCAACAAGCGTGGCGATCCTAGCCATAACGACTCCTTCATCACAAGCAATGTTGAATTCAGTTATGTTTTCAGGGGTAAAAGCTCACTTTACCGTTCACACTATAGCTCACTTTTCAAAGGCAAAAAATACAAGCACCGCAAAGTCCGCGCTAAGTTTTAGAGTTGCGCGAAAAGAATAAAAAAGCGAAAACCGAAGTTAAAATTTCGGTTTTCGCTTTTTTATTGTTGGTCTTGACTCGTCAGATTTTATTTCCCCATTCGCCTTTTCCACAACTTATTCACAAACAGCAACTTTCGAAGCTATTCCTGCGTAAAATGATTCACAACAAACAGGCTTCCCATGAAAAAATTTACCCCCTCTTTCAAAGCCATTTTATTTTGTTCCCTGACTTTTTGCACATCATCCATTTTGAATGCACAATACAAATGGGATGCCGGAGTGAATACCGGAGCTGCTAATTACCTCGGTGACATAGGTGGAAACGCTCTCACGCGGCGTGATTTTGTATCCGACATGAAGTTGGTGGAAACCCGTATGGCTGCCGGTACATTTGTCCGTTACAGGATCATGCATGATGTATCCATTCAAGGAAATTTGGATTGGGCAAGAATTGCAGGCGACGACAAACTGTCTTCCAATCCTGCACGTAATGCAAGAAACCTGAGTTTCAGAAATGACCTTTTTGAATTGACCGCTCAAGCCCAATATGTTTTTTATGAAGTGAATGATCTTGGACATACTTACCGCTACAGAAATAGTTTCCGTGCATATGTCGGTCTTGGTGCCGGTGCTGTTTATCATAATCCCAAAGCGGAATTGAATGGAGATTGGATCGCATTGCGTCCACTCGAAACCGAAGGGAAAAAATACTCGAAGGTTGCAGCGGTGATTCCAGCAACTGCCGGATTTTATTTTACGCTGAACAAACACTTGCGCATCGGTTGGAGCATGACTTGGAGAACAACATTTACCGACTATCTGGATGATGTAAGCACACGATATGTTGATCCTTCCACGTTAAAATCTCCAGCAGCGGTAGCATTGGCAAACCGTACGAATGAATTGGACCATGTAAGTCCGGCTTTTGCAGAAAATTTCACTCCGGGAAACAAACGCGGAGATCCCACTCACAATGATTCCTATCTCACTTCAACCGTCGACATGAGTTATGTGATTCGTGGCCATAGCAGTGTTGCAGGCGCAAGATATCCTTGGATCAGTGACCGTCAAAATCATCCGGACAAATACAACGGCATCCAAAAGAGAGTTCCGATCCTGATCCGGAAAAAAAGATACAAGTGGTAAATTGGTTTGAAATGAAGAAGCCGTCTTTCCCCTACGAAAGGCGGCTTTTTTATTTTGTCCCGAAAAACTGGGAGATTTTCGAAAGCGGTTTTCTCACCAAAGTAAGCAATGCAGGTTTCAACCCATTCACTTTCCATGCACGGCGATCTTCCCGATTGGCCCTGATCCTATTCTTGAGACTGAGATTGCTGACTCCACCGACACGCATTTTCACCAACACTTCAGGCAAATAGGCAATCGCAATTTTATGCTTGTGGATCATGCGCAACATCAATTCATAATCCGCCGCTGAACTGAAAGCCGTATTGAACTTGCCGAATTTTCCATAACAGTTTTTTTTCAGGAAAAAAGTGGGATGAGGCGGCATCCATCCCTTACGGAACAATCCTTCCCTGTATTCACCCGCTTTCCAATTGCGAATCACTTTTGAAATGTCCTTTCGGTCAACATAAAACAAATCTCCATAAACACACTCGCATTTTTTCTCCGAAAAAACATGCATTACAACCGACAACACATGCGCATTCGAATACAAGTCATCGGCATGCAGAAACGCTATCACATCACCCGTTGCCAAATCAATTCCCTTGTTCAATGCAAAATAAATCCCTTCATCCTTTTCAGAAATCACTTTTGAGATTTTCGATTTGTATTTTCCGATGGTTTCCAAAGTCCCATCACTCGATCCTCCATCAATTATGATATATTCCACATCCGGAAAATCCTGTTGCGTGACGGAAAGAATGGTGTCTTCAATCGTATCGGCATTATTCAGGCAGGCTGTTATGACGGAAATTTTCACTGGAAAAGGATTATTCCGAAGTAAACCCCTCGGAGCGAACTCTACGAATATACGAATTGCAAATGCGTTGAATTGTTTTGTTCCCGTTACAAACTTGCCTTGATCATCCTGTCTTTTCCCTGCATGTCTTTTATCAATTGAACATCGGCATAACCTTCCTTCTGGAATAAAATTGCCGTTTCCAATCCAAGCGTTTCATTTATTTCCACATAAACCGTTCCGCCACTTTTTAATTTTTCTTTTCCCGCTTGCGCAATCGCCCTGTAAAAGACAAGGGCATTTTCATCACTCACAAAAAGTGCCGTGTGCGGTTCATATTCCACCACATTCCTATGCATGGAATTCATTTCCGATTTCTTTACATACGGAGGATTGCTGACAATGACAGAGCAGGCGGGGATTTTTGCCAGACAGCTGCTATCAAGGATATCCCCTTCCATAAAATGGATTTCGCAATTGTTCTTTTCCGCATTTTGTTTTGCAACTTTCAATGCCTCATCGGAAATATCAAGCGCGTACACATGACAGCGGGGAAGTTTTCTTTTCAATGCAACCGCAATGCAACCGCTTCCTGTACCGATATCAAGAATGGAAAAACTTTCAGGATGTTTTTTTGCATCATCGATAACCAGCTTCACGAGTTCTTCGGTTTCAGGACGGGGAATCAAAACGTCGTTTGTTACAATGAATTCCATTCCATAAAACCAACTTTTCCCGATCACATACTGGATGGGCCGTCCGCGTTTCAAATCCTTGACTGCAAAATGGAATTTGAGCAAATCGGATTCACTGACGGTCTTGTCCTGCTTCAAAAGGATATCCGCCTTTTTGAAATGGATGAATTCTTCGAAACAGAATTCAATGAACTTTTCAATCTCTTCCTTGTCATACAGCGAATAAAGTTCCCCGCGGAAATATTGGATGATGTCGGATATTTTATTTGAGGGAATTTTCAATTTGCCGATGTGCTAATTTGTTGGTGTGCTGATGCGTTTTCCGTTGACACATTCGCAAATCATTGTTTTTCTTTTTCTTTTGGAGGCAATTCAACAGGATTCGGCGATTCATATCCATGCACGATTTTCAAACCGGATTTTTCACCCTGTTCAACCATCAATTGCCAAGCCGCTTTTCTTTCATTGGGAATTTTCCCATCGAGGATGGCTTCGCGAATGGCCGTTTTCAGAATACCAACCTGCAAACTCGGTGAAATATCGAATGCATGCATAATATCTTCTCCCGTTACCGGCGGCTGCCAGTTCCGGATATTGTCCTTCTCTTCGATTTCTTTCAGTTTCGTTCGGACGAGTTCGAAATTCTTCAAATAACGTTTTACCCTTTCTTCCTGCTTGGATGTGATATCGCTTTCACACAACATCATCAGGTCATCCACATCATCACCCGCATCAAAAAGCAAACGCCGAATGGCAGAGTCGGTGACTTCCGCTTTTGCCAAAACAATCGGACGCAAATGCAACTGTACCATTTTCTGCACATATTTCATTTTGTGATCCAATGGCAATTTCAAATTCGTGAAAATTTTCGGAACCATCCGCGCGCCCCTGTCCTCATGTCCATGAAAAGTCCAGCCGTGCCCTTCCTCATATCTTTTCGTGGCGGGCTTTGCTATGTCATGCAGAATCGCCGCCCAACGCAACCAAAGATTTTCCGAACGCGTGCAAACATTGTCGAGCACCTGCAACGTGTGGTAAAAATTATCCTTGTGCGCATGGCCTTTTATCACTTCAACTCCATGCAACAAACACATTTCAGGAAAAATCAATTTCAATAATCCGGAATCGAAAAGCAATTTGAATCCGATGGAAGGGACTTTTGCCGCAACGATTTTATTCAACTCGTCAATGATCCTTTCCTTCGAAACGATCTTGATGCGCTCCCTGTTTTTCGCAATGGAATCAAACGATTTTTTTTCGATGGTGTAATTCAGTTGCGTGGCAAAACGAATCGCGCGCATCATGCGCAAGGGATCATCCGAAAAGGTGATGTCGGGATCCAATGGCGTACGCAGGATTTTATTTTCCATGTCGGTGATTCCATCGAACGGATCGATCAATTCACCGTAATCATTTCCATTCAAACTGATCGCCAACGCATTGATGGTAAAATCGCGACGGTCCTGATCATCTTTCAATGTTCCATCTTCCACAATCGGTTTCCGCGAATCGCGACTGTAGGATTCTTTTCTCGCACCTACAAATTCAACATCCCAATCATCGAGTTTCACCTGTGCCGTTCCGAAATTCGCAAACACATTCACATGTTTCCGCAATCGTTTTGCAACAGCTTCCGCCAAAACAATCCCCACCGTTTTCACTTTTGCATCGTGACTGATGCCAACCACATCAATGTCCTTGCAAGGCCGCCCCAAAATGGAGTCGCGCACATATCCGCCAATCACGTACGCATCCACATGCAGACGCGTCGCCTCTTCGGAAATCATTTTGAAAACAGGATGTGAAAGATGATTTTCCATCGAGGCGCAAAGGTAGTGACGGGAAGGGAATTTTGAATGCGCTTCATTCAGAATTCAAAAGCCGGAATCCTGAATTACTTTTCTCACATCAATCGTCAGTGCGCATTTGAAATGACCTTCGGGACAAGTTTTATGTCCATGTATTCCGCAAGGGCGACAACTTAATTTCTCTTCCGTTTCAATCACAAAAGAAACATCCGACAGCGGACCAAATCCGAATGAGGGAACGGTTGAACAATAAATTGCGGTAACGGGTGCATTCATTGCGGAAGCAAAATGCATCGGAGCGGAATCATTCACATAATTCATTTTCGCACCTTCCATCAATGCGGCGGATTGCAGAAAAGATAATTTTCCCGAAAGGTTTTCTACATTTTCCCTCCCTGATTTTTTTAAAATCTCTTCGCATACAGCTGCATCTGTTGGTCCGCCGAGCAAAAATATCCTGGTGTTTGCCGGAATGATTCTAATCAGCTCCACCCATTTTTCCATTGGCCATTGTTTCGTAAACCAAACGGAAGTGGGTGCCATACAAACATACTCACCCGAATTCTCATAAACGGAAACGGATTTCCTGTCTGCATCGGACGGATACAATTTCGGCCGCTGCGGGAGTGTGTCGGTGAACGATTCAATCAATTCAAGATTCCTTTGCACTTCGTGTTTGCCGTTTCCGATTTCGTGTTTTATTTTTTTTGTAAACAAAAACGAGAATGGGTTTTTATCGAATCCGATTTTTTCTTTCGCGCCGGAAAACGCAGTGAGAAATCCCGACGAGCCGAAACGGTGCATGTTGACAACGAGATCGTATTTTTTTTTGCGGATGACGGAACGGAGTTTGAAAAGGTTTTTCAGCTTGCCGTTTTTCTTGTCGAACACCAATGTCTCTTTGACGAATGGATGCCCTTTCAACAAACTTTCATTTCCTTTCCGAACCAGAAAATCAATTTCCGCATCGGGAAAAACACGATGCAACTTTTCCGCAACAGGAGTTGCAAGAACGACATCGCCGGTGAAAGCGGTTTGTATGAGGAGGATTTTTTTCAATTCCAGTAATAATGGATAATGGACATTTTCGATTTTCCCCAGCCTTTTTTTGATTTCGTTTCTTCCTTTCCGTATTGGACAGTAAAAACAGTTGCGATCAAATTTGAATCAGGGTAATAAGTTGTAGTTGTTTTTTGATATTGATTGATTTCGGTTTTATCTCCATCCACATAGCTGAAAATTGTTGAAGCTGAATCACAAAAATCATTCCTGTTGTAATAAAACCTTGTCCGTTCAATGCTTGTTCCAAATTGCGAAGTCAGGGTTTCGGCTGCAAGCGTGCCCGAAGGATTATATTCCCATTGGTAATTTCCGGCACCAAACATTCCATATTTGTTGGTAATCATGGATTGGGGTTGGATGAGTTTGTATTCTGCCAACAAACCACTTTTAACAAGTTCAGTTTCTTCGTCAATATCGATCCAAGCATCATATCCCGAAATTTTCATTTTGTGCTGGATTCTCAACAATGTTTTTGCAGTATCAACAAAGGAATAAACCAATGTGTCAATAAAAATCACATGTTTGTCGGTAGTTGAAATGAAAGAACGCCGTGACAATTTTCCATCATCAAGATATTGATACACCATTG
>CAYMZV010000018.1:0-9523 GCA_964394965.1 uncultured Chryseobacterium sp. | reverse complement strand
TGTCCCTTCAATATGATACCTGAATTGATAATTCGGAATTACGATAATCCGCCCCTTGGAATCGAACAATCTCCCAATTGTATAAACCGAATCCATCACTTTATCGTGTTCGAATAAAGTGTATCTCTCCTTGCTTATTTGTCCTGATCGGTTCCAAATGAACTGTACCGAATCCTCCCTGTCATTTATTTTCCGGATTTCGGTTTGCAGAATTCTTCCATTGCCGTAACCAAATTCGAAACTTGCTTCCCAATTCTTTTCATCGGCATTCAACTTTTCGATATGTCCTTGGTTATTCCATTTCACCCGATAATTGCGAATCACCGTATCCGCTTTTTCAGCAAAATGCTCTCCGTTTCCAAAACCAACATTTACCTGGCGGGTCCAATAAAAAGAGCTGTCTACAATCCGAAGTTTTTTTTCATTGTCAGTCCGAACCATAAACGTGGAATCAAATTTTATTTCAAAAAAATTATCGGGCGAAAAAAAATAAGTGGGATATAATTCATCGATAGTTGGTGGATTATACCTGACATAAACGCTATCCGGTTCTTCCAGGGCATGGATTTTATCGCAAGAAAAAATGAATGCAGCCAGAAGGAAAAAATATTTTTCAAACCGCCACATCATATTCACGCAATGCGTTATTCAGTGAAGTTTTCAAATCCGTACTCGCTTTCCGCTGACCGATGATCAACGCGCAGGGAACATTGTATTCGCCTGCCGCAAATTTTTTCGCATAACTCCCGGGAATCACCACCGAACGCGCCGGAACAAATCCCTTGTACTCAACCGGTTTTTCTCCAGTGACATCAATGATTTTTGTGGACGCTGTCAATACCACATTCGCACCCAACACCGCTTCCTTTCCCACATGCACACCTTCCACAACAATGCAACGCGATCCCACAAAACATCCGTCTTCGACAATGACCGGCGCAGCCTGCACGGGTTCGAGCACACCACCGATTCCCACTCCTCCACTGAGATGAACATCTTTTCCGATTTGCGCGCATGAACCCACTGTCGCCCACGTATCCACCATTGTACCACTGTCGACGTACGCACCGATGTTCACGTAACTCGGCATCATGATCACGCCTTTCGCGAGATACGCTCCGTAACGCGCCACTGCATGCGGCACGACGCGTACACCGAGTTCTGCATAATTTTTTTTCAGCGCCATCTTATCATGGAATTCCAACGGACCGACTTCAAACGTTTCCATCTTGCGTGTTGGAAAATAAAGTATCACGGCTTTTTTTATCCAGTCGTTCACTTTCCATTTCTCGCCTTGCGGTTCCGCCACACGCAATTTTCCCTTGTCGAGAAATTCGATAACGGAGTTGATTGCATCAATTGTTTTTTTGTCACTGAGCAAGGCGCGGTCGTTCCACGCGGCTTCGATGATGGGTTGAAGGTTTTCCATAGAGAAGACGAAATTACAAATAGAAGATGGACGGCGCGGAACTAGAGGACAAAAATCTGTGCAATCGGCGAAATCTGTGGCTTATCTTTGCGGCATGTCGAGATTGATGGCGATTGATTACGGAACAAAACGTTGCGGAATTGCAGTGAGCGATCCCTTGCAGATGATTGCGAATGGATTGACAACGGTTCATGCGAAAGACATTCTCGCTTTTCTCGAAACTTATTTTCAAAAGGAAAAAGTGGAAACGATTGTAGTGGGTGAACCGAAAAAAATGAACGGTGAGGCGACCGATGCGACTGTACACGTAAATAATTTTGTAAAACAATTGCAGAAAAAATTCCCCGAAATGAAAATCGAACGTGTGGATGAGCGTTTCACTTCGAAGATGGCATTCCAGACAATGATCGATTCGGGATTGAAAAAGAAAGCGCGGCAGAACAAGGAATTGATTGACGAAATTTCCGCGACGATTATCCTGCAGAGCTATATGGCCTCGAGGGAGTGATGTGCAAATTGTTTGCCGATATTTTCAGTGACTTAAAGTATTCCTCCCGATTCTTGCCATCTGTCATTTGTCACTCTCACGTGCTACCCGTCCGCAAGCCCGCGTCACTTCATAACTGGTCGGTCTTTTTTCACAGCACATTAGCAAATTAACACATCCGCACATTATCTTTGCCGCATGATTTTACCTATCGTAGCCTACGGCGATCCGGTACTTAAAAAGGTCGGCAAGGAAATAGAAAAGGATTTTCCGAAACTCGACGAGATTATCGCGAATATGTTTGAGACGATGTACAATGCAAAAGGCGTTGGACTGGCCGCTCCCCAAATCGGGAAATCGATCCGTCTTTTTGTGGTGGACGCCACTCCGTTTTCGGAAGATGCGGAAACAGAGGAAGAGGCTTCGCTGAAAGATTTCAAGAAGGTTTTCATCAATGCAAAGATCACACACGAAGAAGGTGAAGCGTGGAAATTCAATGAAGGTTGCCTGAGCATTCCGAAAATCCGTGAAGACATTCTGCGCAAACCGAAAATCCACATTTCGTATTGGGATGAAAAATTCGTTCACCACAAGGAGACACACGAAGGAATTGCAGCGAGAATCATCCAGCATGAATACGATCACATTGAGGGAAAATTATTCACTGACAGAATCAATCCGATCCGCAGAAGACTCCTGCTTGGAAAACTCACCGACATTACGAAAGGGAATATCGAAGTGGAATATAAAATGAGATTCCCGAAATAACTTGGAACAATGGCTTCCGAGAAAAATGTTTTCAATTCAAAATCAATTAATCCAAAATAAAAATGCGTTATCTAACCGGAATTATTTTCATCGCCCTGATTTCATTTTCTTCCTGCCATAGCGGTGATGACAATGCTGCAAAAGAGAAAGCGCAAAAGGACAGTCTTGCAAAAATTGCAGCGCGTGGGAAATACCTGAAAGCGATTACCGATGCGGAAGCCGACATGAGAAAGACAGGCAACAATTACGACCAGCGTTTGGCAATGGCCACACTAAAAGCGTACAATGATTTTACGGTGACTTTCCCTGACGATTCGCTGACAGCAGAATACCTTTTCCTCGCATCCGATCTTGCCGAGGGAGCGCACAATTACCAGCAGGAAGCCGTCTATCTCGAAACGATTATTGAAAAACATAAAAACTTCAATAAATATCCCGATGCCGTTTTCAAGGCGGCTTATGTGTATGATACTTTTCTCGAAAATGTGAATCACGGTGGTGATCGCGCAAAACAACTTTATCAATTCGTGATCACCAATTATCCGAATACGCATGAGGCGAGTGATGCACAAGTGTTGATCCAATACATCGGCAAACCCGATAGCGTGATGATCAATGACATCATGAAAAAAGCGCAAGCGGAAACTCCCGCTACCGATGTAAATTCAAAGACAACAAAAACTGTCAGGAAAGCGAACAAGTAGTTTTCCTGTCGAGCGAATCCATTCATTTTTAATCCGCGCAATTCGCGTAATCTGCGGCTATGTATTAAGTGCCACGGATTACGCGAATTGCGCGGATTTTAAAAGGGACTCACAATAGCAAGTATAAACCTGAAAATTGAAACTGATCCACAACCGAAACGTCCTAATCGGCGAGGTATTTTTCCAATAATTCCTTCAACTTCTCTGGCGAAACATTCCCTTCCAATTCTCCTTCTTTCGCGACGGCAATTTCCCCCGTCTGTTCCGAAACCGCAATCGCAATGGCATCCGTATTTTCCGTGATTCCCACTGCTGCGCGATGGCGCATGCCCAAGTGCGCGGGAAAATCGGCATTCTCCGTGACAGGCAATACACAACGTGCGGCACGGAGCGTGTTGTTGGAAATGATGACAGCCCCATCGTGCAACGGACTGTTCTTGAAAAAAATACTTTCAATCATTCGCACGGAAACCCTGGCATCCACAGGATCACCCGTATTGGAATAAAATTTCAAGTCGTTTCCGCGTGTGATGACAATGATGGCGCCGGTTTTTGCGTCGGACATATTCCTGCAGGCTTTAACAACGGAATTGATATCCAATGCAGCCACTTTGCTTGGGCCGCTCCAACCGAACAATACCTTCCTGAATTTCTGATTGCCAATAACATTGTATGTGCCGATGAAAAGAAAAAATCTGCGCAATTCCTGTTGGAAAACAATCAACAATGCAATCACACCGACGTCAATGAATTTTCCGAGAATGCTGGAAAACAAATCGAGATGCATGTAACGGACCAGTCGGTAAAAAACATAAAAGATGGCGACACCGATAAAAATATTCAACGCCGCAGTTCCACGCACAAGTCGGTACAATTGATAAAGCAAAACCGCAACCAGCAAAATGTCGAGAAGGTCTTGCCAGGCAAATGTGAGGAAGAAAAAAATTATCTGCGTGTGATTCATTTCCATTCAAAGGTAATGTAATGTGCTAATTTGCAGATTTGTCAATGCGCCGATCGGAAAAATATTTTATCAGCACATCGAATCGAGGTAGGAATGAATCCGAATGCATTCGACCGCTTCTTTCACATCGTGGACACGCAGGATTTTTGCGCCTTTCTGCAATGCGATTGTATTGAGGATGGTGGTTCCATTGAGCGTTTCATTTTTTCCCACACCGAAAAATCTTGTAACCATCGATTTGCGCGATAATCCTGCCAGAACAGGAAATCCGATTTTCACGAATTCATCGAGTGCATTCAACAATTGATAATTGTGTTCCACCGTTTTTCCAAAACCGAATCCCGGATCGAGGATGATATTTTTCACACCGAGTGCATTCAGTTTTTCAATGTTTCTTTCGAAATAAAATTTCACTTCATCGACAACATTTCCATAAGTCGGATTTTCCTGCATCGTTTCCGGAGTTCCCTGGATATGCATCAGGACATACGGAACATTCAATTCGGCAATTGTCCCGAACATTTTATCGTCCATTGTCCCTCCCGAAATGTCATTTACAAAATGGACTCCCGCATCAACCGCTTTTTTGGCAATGACACTGTGATAGGTGTCAACAGAAAAAATTGTCTGTGGGAGTTTCTCTTTCAACAATGGAATTATTTTTTCCAATCTCCCCCACTCTACCTCGGCTGAAATCCGTTCCGCTCCCGGTCGTGTTGAAACCGCGCCGATGTCAATGATTTTCGCCCCTTCATTTACCATTTCAAGCGCATGCGCCAATGCCGTTTCGGTAGAGTTATATTTTCCGCCATCGAAAAAAGAATCGGGTGTGACATTGAGGATTCCCATTGCCACCGGAAGTGAAAGATCGATGGTCGGCTCTCGGCAAAACAGGGTAAAGTCCGTATCTTGGGCGTTCATAAAATGAGTATGACAAACACGTCACAACAGTATGACGCAAGTATAGCCAACTGCAGGGATATTTTCGCTAAAAAATTGCGCGATTATGGCACGTCGTGGAGAATGTTCCGCATTTCATCCATCACCGATCAGATTTTCATCAAGGCACAGCGTGTCCGGACCATTGAGGACAATGGATTACAAAAAGTGGAGGATGACATTCGGGGAGAATATGTCGGGATGGTGAATTATTGCATCATTGCCCTCATCCAAATGGAATTGAAAAACGATAAACGGATGGAACTTCCAGTCGAAGAAGCATTGGGTTTATATGATCAATATGCGAATGCGGCAAAGTTATTGATGCAAAATAAAAATCATGATTACGGTGAAGCATGGCGTGACATGCGCGTGAGCAGTCTGACGGATATGATACTCGTAAAACTGCTCCGCATCAAACAGATTGAGGATAACGAAGGGGCTACCATCATCTCCGAAGGCATTGATGCCAACTACTTCGATATTATCAATTACGCTATCTTTGCCTTGATACGTTTCGCTGAAGGCAAGTAAAATATGGGGTTCCTGAAAAGCAAGCTTTTTCGTTTCATTGCATCGCTTGGACTAGCGGCGCTTTTTTATTTTCTGTGCCCACCCTGTTTCAGCAAAATGTACTTGGGCTGCGTACTCGGCTTGCTGCTGGTCATCATCAATTTCAATACTTTTTTCGGACGTTTTCGTTGGCTCACGCACATCACCCGTTTTCTGGTGGGCGGACTTTTCATTTTCTCAGGATTCATCAAGGCCAATGATCCCGTTGGATTCAGCATCAAGCTTGAGGAATATTTTGAAGTGTTCGGTCGCGGTTTCAGTTGCGATATGCAAATCGTAAAACCTGCGGCGAATGGAATTCCCTGTTCGTGCGAAACCAAAAACACGAATGAAAACGCAGTTGATAGCAAACCCGCTGAAAGCAGCATCAAACCGGTTTGGGATTTTTTCGGCCGGCATGCATTGCCGCTTGCGATCGTGATTTGCGCGATTGAAATGATTCTTGGAATTTTCCTTTTGCTCGGCGTTCAAATCAGGTGGACACTGTTTTTATTATTGGGAATGATCGTCTTTTTCGCATTCCTCACTTTCTATTCGGCCTGCTGCAATAAAGTGACAAGCTGCGGATGTTTCGGTGATTTCATAAAACTCACACCGTGGGAGTCGTTCTGGAAAGATTTGGTTTTATTGATTCTCATTTCTGTCATATTTGTCGGCGAACAAAATGTACAACCCGTTTTCAAAAACCGGATTGTACTTGCCGGACTTTCTGCAATTGGAATTTTCTCCTCGATTGCATTTCCTGTTTACACGTATCGCCATCTTCCCGTTTTTGATTTCCGTCCGTACAAAATCGGAACGAATTTGTGGGATGCGTCACATCAAAAAAATCCCAAAACAACGGGCTGCACAACGGATTCCACTTATTCCGTTTGGTATTACCGGAACATAAAGACGAAAGCCTACATGCATTTTCACAATACGGATTCCATGCCTGATAGCACATGGGAATTCTGTTGCCGTACGGATAAACAAATCCGTGTGGGAAATTGCGGTGCAACGGTTTTGGATTTCAATCTGGAAGATCCTGAAAGCGGTGAAAATCTCAACGATTCGCTTTTGCATCTCAAGGGAATCCAATTCATGCTGGTGATGTATGAAATCGATTTGGCCGATCGCAGCGTGATGGGGAAAGTGAATGAATTCTATAAATTATGCAAGGAGAATAATGTTCCTTTCAACGCATTGTCCAGTGCAACGGAAGACCAAACTGCGGCTTTCAGGAAAGAAACGAAAGCGGATTATCCGATTCTATCGGTTGATGGAACTGCGTTGAGAACAGTCATTCGTTCCAACCCCGGACTGATGATGCTGAAAGACGGAGTGGTAACCGCCATGTGGAGTGCAAATGATTTCCCGGAGTACAACGATGTGATTCAGAAATACAAGAACAAATAACCTCAAGTCCTGATTAACCCGCGTGATTAAATTTATCATAAAACGAATTCTGTATGGATTCCTCGTTTTGTTCGGGGTGATCACTACCGTATTCATTTTATTCAACGTGTTGCCCGGCGACCCGATCCAAATGCGTCTCGGTCAGCATACGGATGAAAAGTCAAAAGAAATCATCCGTCGCGATTTGAATCTTGACCTTCCGCTTCACACGCAATATGTTTTATTCCTGAACGATTTGTCTTTCATTTCCGTCCATGACCTTTCCGACAAGAAAAATCATTTTTATCTCGACACGGCGAAATACGGTCAGCCGATGCATCTGTTCGGCGTGGGACACAACAAGGAATTTGTCCTGAAAGCGCCTTACCTGCGACGCTCTTACATTTCACAACGGCCCGTGTGGGACATTATCCGAAAAACACTTCCTGCCACAGCCGTACTCGCCATCACGTCGATTCTTTTCGCTTCACTGTTTGGAATCATGTTCGGAATTTTTTCCGCGCTGTATAAAAATTCTTTTTGGGATCGATTCATTTCTGTCATTTCCACACTCGGTATGGCAGGCCCCTCTTTCTTTTTCGCGTTGATCATTTCCTGGCTCTTCGGATATATCCTGCACGATTGGACGGGATTGAAAAATCTCGGAAGCCTGTACACGCCTAATCCATATACAGGCGGTGAAGATCTCACCTTGAAAAACCTGATTCTCCCCGCATTCACACTCGGCATACGTCCGCTTGCATTGATCATTCAGTTGACAAGAAGTTCAATGCTTGAAGTGATGTCGCTCGATTACATTCGCACAGCGCGCGCAAAAGGATTGAGCAATTTCAAGGTGATTGTAAAGCATGCATTGAAGAATGCGTTGAATCCTGTCATCACCGCCATTTCAGGATGGTTTGCAGGACTCATGGCAGGTGCCGCATTCGTGGAAGCGGTTTTCGATTGGAAAGGAATCGGAAATGCGGTGGTTGAATCCCTGTTGGAATATGATCTTCCTGTAGTCATGGGAAGCACCCTGATTTTTGCAACCTGTTTTGTCGCGATAAACATCATCGTTGATATTGTTTATGCGGTTCTCGATCCAAGGGTAAGATTGCAATAGCGGCTTTCTGCTGTCACGAAAAAACGAAAACTTAAACAGGATAAATTTCGTATCAAGGAACATGCGTCTGAAAATAATAGCTGGCAACTGGAAAATGAACAAGGCTTATGGCGAAGCACTGATGCTTGCCACCGAAGTTGCGCATGATTCCACCAATACGAAACATCCCGGATTGTTGACCATCCTCGCTCCCGCTTTTCCTTTCCTTTCCGCCGTTTCTCGATCGATTGACGGATTCGATGATTTCGCTGTTGCGGCACAGAATTGCCACTTCGAGGAATCGGGCGCATACACGGGGGAAGTTTCTGTTCAAATGATCATTTCTGTCGGTGCGCGCTATGTGATCATCGGGCATTCCGAACGGAGAAATTATTTTCATGAGACAGATGAAGTGTTGTTGAAAAAAATAAATGTTGCACTCGATCATCGCTTGAAACCTATTTTCTGCATTGGAGAAACTGCCGCGCAACGTCAAGCGGGAAAACATTTCGAAACCATTACGGCCCAATTGAAGAATACGATTTTTCACCTGCCTGAAAATTCCATCGGCAATCTCATACTCGCTTACGAACCTGTGTGGGCGATCGGTACGGGCGTGAATGCGACGTCGGCGCAGGCGCAAGAGATGCATGCATTCATACGCAAGACCATTTCAGAAAAATTCGGAACGCAGATTTCGGACTCGATTTCAATACTCTACGGTGGCAGTTGCAATTCGAAAAATGCTGCGGAACTTTTTTCGTGCGAAGATGTGGACGGCGGACTCATCGGCGGAGCATCACTCGATCATTTGGAATTTTCAGCCATCCGGAAAACAATGATCGCTCAATTGACGAAAGAGAAATCCGTGTTGGGGAAAAAGTTGAGTGGGAATTGATTTGAAGGTTCGACAATTCGAATATCCTGAATTTCATTTGCCTGCCGACTGACAAATGAAAAACAATTACCTTATCCTGTTACTTTAAATTTTTATTGTCTCGTGCAATGGACGCGACAAAGTGCATTTTCCAAAAGACAGTGTAGCTGGAAAGTCAAAACAATTAATAACCATTAACCTCATATTATCAATCAATCCAACTCCGCCATCGCCACCAAAATCTTTTCCAATTTCTTTTTCATTTCTGTCGGTGTGCAGGTGTAATTATTTACCAATAAA